>CALGMJ010000045.1 GCA_937958875.1 uncultured Verrucomicrobiales bacterium
ACGAATCCAACCTGATCTTGCTTCTCAGTCTTGCTCAGCAGCTTTTGAAAGCGAACTCGGGCTTTGCCTTTCCCAATATTCCAAAAATCAGGTTCGCTAGCACCGTGTTTCGTTTTCACCCACGCATGCCAGAGCCCCATGTGATGGTAATGGTCAGAAGGATGAATCCCAGTAAGGACCCCGCCTTTAGGCGTTTTAAGCGGATGGATGAAACCACTCCGCCGATAATCTTTTGCCACCCCTTCCGGCGGAGGCAACTCGGCCATATGATAGACTAGAATATCTTGAGCACCGTTTTTAAGCGTCAATTTCCCTTCTGCCTCTTCTAGCGTCAGCTCACCTGCAAAAATGGGAACAACTAGCGCAATCGAGCTTAAAAATAATGTTTTCATCAGATCCAGCTCTTTAGGGTTTCGGCATCAATAGCGAGTCGTCTGACAGCGTCCATGGCGTGTTCCTTTTTGTAAACATTCGCCTTCCCCCACTCCATATGAAGAGAGATTGGCATCACAGGCTGCCCCTTGCGGACTTCATTAAAAATCCCCTGATTCACGAAGCCAGTATCGAGACGACAAGCCTTGAGCTTATCGGAACGCTCCCCGACCCATTTCGCATCTTTGACATAGATTGACTGAATGTGTTTCCGGCAAGTCTGGAGCGCCGCTTTCCAGGATAATCCAGAGTCTGTCCTGAAATGCCTTAAATCAAAGCCAACCCCAAGATGCTTCGGGTCTATATCTTCTAGCAGTATGGCCAAATCCCAACTCATCCCGCCCACGAGCCGAGCTCCTGAATGTAACTGGTAGAGCCCCTGGATGCCGATCTCTTTGTTTAAGGCAGCCAGTTCTGCGGCTTTCGTTTTGTAATCACGAAGTTGCTGCAGCATGTCGCCTTTGAGATCATAGCGGAAGTAGTTCATGCGATAGCGTTCGATCCCGTGTTCCTTCAGGATACGGAGAAATTTTTCGTTCGCTTCATTTGCCTCGCCGACATGGGTCGCTGCGATGAGAGCCTTTTGACCATTCTTCGCTAAATCCGCGACCATTCTTGGCACCTCTTCCTCCGCATTTGCCGCTTCGATATGCCCCCCTTTTCGAATAGTCGCCTCGATGCCATCCAGCCCAAGCTTTGCCAGTTCTTCACCGATACGTTCGTAGGAGAGTTTTTGAAAAGGTTTTTCAAAAGCCACAATCGGCCATTTCTCCCTCTTTTCTGCTTTTTCACCATGGTGATCCGCTTTTACGAAAGCTGCCGCCGAAAGCGCCGCTCCACCTTGAACCAGAAAACTTCTTCTTTGCATTACTCTCTTCAGAGAAGCTTACTAGGACGACCCATGGCAACGCTAAAACCGGAAATCCCCCTTCTTTTCACTTCCTCTCTTTCCCTTCTGCGAGGGCTGGACTAAATTCAGCGCATATAAGATATGAGATTTTTTCTAGCTACTACCTTTGCCTTAATCTCTACGGCAGTCACCGGCCTCGCTAAGCCATCCGATCTGGAAGCAGATCCTAAAACTCTCTTCGGAGAAATGGAGAATGGCTTCAGCTATATCATTCGACCCAATGCGGAGCCACCAGGTCAATTTTCCGTGCGCCTTCACATCGCGGCCGGCTCTCTTCATGAGGCAGATGATCAGCGTGGGCTTGCTCATTTTTTAGAGCACATGGTCTTCAACGGGAGTAAAAATTTCACCTCAGCAGAACTCATCCCGAAAATGCAACGCCTTGGCATCGCTTTCGGGGCTCATGCAAATGCCTACACCTCCTTCGATGAAACAGTCTACATGCTGGATCTGCCAAACCAGAATCCAGAAACACTCGATCTCACCTTCACGGTGATGCGAGATTTCGCCGATGGAGCCTTACTTAAAAAGGAAGAAATCGAAAGCGAACGTGGGGTTATTCTTTCGGAGAAAAATTCTCGTGACTCCGTCGGCTACCGGATGATGCTGAAGCAATTCGAATACCTCCTTCCTGGCTCCCGCCTGATGCAGCGTGTCCCGATCGGCACCGAAGAAGTCATCAAAAATGCTTCCCGCGAACGTTTCACCGATTTCTATACCCGTTTCTACACCCCCGAACGGATGACTCTCATCGTTGTTGGAGATTTTAAAGCTGAAGACATGGAGAAACGGGTCCGCGAGAGTTTCATCTCGATGACAAATCCTGACATCCCAGGGAAAAATCCTCCTGTCGACGCCCCTCCATCTGGCTTCGGACTTCGGTCTGAGATTTTTGTGGATCCTGAAATCACCTCGGACGGCATCACGCTCTACACGCTACGTCCATATACGCCCCAACCTGACACAAAAGCCAACCGCCTTGAGCTCTATCCTCTAGCTGCCGCTCATTCTATTTTAAGCCGTCGCTTTGCTATCTTAGCGAAAAAAGAAGACTCTCCCATTCTCTCCGGCGGCGCTGATCGCACGACTTATTTTAATATGGTCGAGTCTGGAGCCATCACCGTGTCTCCAGGAAAAGATCAGTGGAAAAAGGCAATCAAGGTCATGGACCAGGAATTCCGACGAGCCTTTCTTCACGGCTTCACACAGGCAGAACTCTCCGAGATCTCTGCCGAATGGATCAATGCCGCTGAGCAGGCCGTCAAGCGCGCACCGACTCGTGAGTCACAGGGAATCGCCATGTCCTACGTGGGCGCGATGAATAGCGAAAAAGTGGTCATCACCCCAGAAGACAACCTAGCCCTAACTAAAGAAGGAGTCGCTGAACTCACTCTCGATAAGATCCATGACGCCTTCAAATCCTTCTGGCAAACCGATGACTTCTCTCTCGTCCTCACTACGAACGAAGCCGAAGAAGGAGCAGCCGAACTTCTGCGCCAGCTGTATCTCTCAAGCGGTAAAACAAAAGTGCTCCCACCCACCGAGGAAAAAGAACAATCTTTTGCTTATACCTCCTTCGGCACCGCCGGTGAAATCGTAGAAGAGAAAAAAATTGAAGATCTCGGCATCACTCAGCTCACTCTTTCCAATGACGTCCGC
>CALGMJ010000046.1 GCA_937958875.1 uncultured Verrucomicrobiales bacterium
AAGGGCACCCAGCTGCGGAGCTCCTGAAAAATACGGCGTTATCCTGCCCGGTGCACCAGAGTTTGCACCCTGATCTCAAAGTGGAGATCGATTGGAAGTGGGCTTCTGCATAGTAGGGCAGAAATAAGGGCCAGAATTTTCTGATCTGGCCCTTTCTTTCTAAAATGCTCTCCGCTTTACAGCAGCGCTCTAATAGAGTTCTTCGTCTTTTTTCTTGGGCATGAATGCGGCATTAATGGCTTCCATGCTGACGGATCCTGTAGGGCGGGGAAGTTCGGCTGCTACTGGCTTTTCTTCGGTGTCCTGCGTCTTGGATGAGGTCTCTGCTGGAGTGGGTTTTTGGCCTGCCTTGTGTTGGGCCTCAGGCAGGAGGTCTGAGGCACGGGCTTCGACAGCTTCGAGCATGTCCTGAATGAGGAGATTCCAGCCGATGAAGCCACCGGCCTCATTGCGAGGGCCGTGGTCTTTACTCGGAGCTAGGCCTTTACCGGTTTCCGCGCAGTAGTTCTCGTGCATGGTGCCGATGGATTCGAGATCATCGAGAAGGGTGCGCCCCATCCGATTTGCGATCTTTTCGGCATCCTGGTAGTAGCCGTATCTGTGGAGGGCGCTGAAGTAGAAGTAGTTCGCGATAGGCCAGATCGGTCCGCACCAGTTCGAGTACGGATCAATGATGCTCTCGTTATTATAAGCACGGTCTTGCCGTGTTAGGCTGCGGCATCCCCACGGGGTCATGAGGTGGTCTCCATTGACGAGGTAGTTGCTGAACATGGCGTGGGCCTGTTCGAGGGAGCCGAGCTTGTAGACGAGAGGGATGAAATTTGAGTAGCTGATGACATTGACGAAGCAGCCGGTGTCTTTCCGGCGGTTATCGAAGCTGCCCAGCTTTTCATTCCAGAGGTGTTCGAGAATTGCGTTTTTGATGGTAGAAGCCTCAGTTGCGAAGCGAGCGGCATCGAGAGCATTCCCTACCGCCCAGGCGACTTCAGAGAGGGCACGATATTCTTCGTAGAGAAAGGCATTGAGATCGCAGGCGAGGTATAGGCCCTTCAGTTCATCGATATTGCTGTCGGCGGCATTGTTATCAGCGCCGGAGGACATGGCATTATCCCAGAAGTAAAGCTTGGTCGCCTCATCGCGGTTTGTTTCTTCCCGGCGGGTGGCGATTTCCCGGATGTCTTCGTAGTGTTCTTTGATCCAGTCAAAATTTCCCCCGGCGCTTCCTTTCAGGCAGGCCTGAGCGAGGAAGGGCTTCAGGGTGAAATCACTACGCTTCTTTTTCGGCTTATCCTTTGTAATACAGGCTGGGGCGTAACCAAGTTCCTTGTAGGCGGAGACAAAGTTTTTGACCCAGTGTTGGAAGTATTCTGGTTTCGGGTCTTCGGGGCGATTTGCGAGGTGCTGGCAGATGAAAAAGCCATCCCAGTCCCAGAGTTGCTCGTAATAACCAGCCGGAACACCGTAGGGATGTTTGATGAAATCGCCTTCTTTCGGTTCGCGTAAGGTTTCAGGCCGTAGGCGGTCGAAGTGGTTGGAAAGATCTTCCAGTAAGCTCATGGCGTGACTTTATACAAAAATAGGCCATTGGTCCAGCTTACTCAAAGTGTCCCCAGCCACCTTTTAGTTCTCCACCTGATTGTTCCAGGTTTCCGATGTGGGTGATTGGGGCCAGAGATGAGGGCCAGGACGTCTCAAGATTTTTTGCTTCTTTGGGCGAGATTGAAAAAAGAAGCTCGAAGTCTTCGCCATCGTCGAGGGCCTGCTCGGACGTGCAGCCTTGATGTCGTGGGAGTTTTGCGGGGTTGATCGCGTAGCCGCAGTGGCTTGCTGTGGCGAGGCGAGGAAGGTCTCGGGCCAGGCCATCTGAGAGATCCATCATCGCGGTGGGTGAGAAATGTTTAGTGAGCCAGTTCGCCTCAGCGAGGCGGGGGGTGAAGCTGAGATGACGTCCTGCGAGTGATCCTCCCAGTTGTCCGGTGACGTAGAGAAAGTCACCTGGAGAACCACCACTGCGACTAACCAATTGGTTTTTCTCCACCTGACCGCGGCCTGAAATTGAGATCACTTTCGCATTTCCCGTGGGCACGGAGGTTGTCTCACCGCCTACAATAGTAGTCTGAAACTGTTCGGCGCACTGGGACATACCCTGATATAGTTGATCGACCCAGGAGAGCTCCGTCTCCTTAGGAATGGCAAGAGTGACCATGAGTTCCTTTCCAGAGCCACCCATAGCGGCGAAGTCACTGAGCACGCGTGCCACCGCCTTCCAGCCGACAGCTCGTGGCGAGGCAGAAGGTAAAAAGTGGACCCCTTCCACGACTGCATCTGTTTTTAAAAGGCTGAGCGAATGCGGCTGGCCGTGATTGATGACAGCACAGTCGTCACCAGGACCGATTAACACCTGTGATGCCTGCGATAGCTCACCACAGACGCGCTGGATCAGAGCATCTTCCCCTAAATCACGGACCGTTTTCATGAGAACAACCAGGAAAAGGTACCTCCACCAGAAAAGCGCATGCCAAGGAGGTAGGTGAGCTGGAGCCCATTAAAAGCCATATGACAAAAGATCGGTGCCCAGATCGAGCCCGTGTGTTCATAGACCCAGGCCATGGCGATCCCAAAGAGGAAGAGCAGGGGGAGGGCATTTAGGTTAAAGTGGGCAATGGAGAATAGGGCTGCCGAGAAAAAGGCGGCAAAGTTATGCTCGGTGAAACGTTTCGCCACTGGATAAATATAGCCCCGAAAAATGATTTCCTCTGCGACTGGTGCCGCGATGACAGCGGCAAAGACCAGAGCGGTGATGAGCTTGAGATCGCGAGTCTTTGTGAGTGTTTCCACGGAGAGCTGGCGCCCACCTTCCTTCGTCGCTACCCACTCGCTCCAGCCAAGAGATTCTACGGCCATACCGCTGAGCATCATCCCGAGCAGAAAAATAGGCACTATCCAGACTAGTGAGCGTTTGTTTTGCCATTTCAAACCGAGAGCTTCATTCAGACTGATTCTCCAAAAAAGGATCGTCGGAATGATCGCAGCGATAAGAAGGTAAATGACGGCGCTAGAGAGGATCTGCACTGAAGAGAGTTCCGGTAGCGGCCCACCAAGCTGGGAGCCCTTGAGTTTCCATGTCGTTGCGATGAAAAGTACCACCGCCCCAGTTCCCAGAAGGTCAAAACCTGAAAGGTGGGAGCTGGCTACATTTCCGCCAAGATTCCAGCCACTCTCTGGAGAGCGCTTTCTCAGACAGTGATACACTGGAAGGGCGAGGCCGAAAAAGGCGATCACAATGATCACTAAGACATCTCCTAAAAAGCGATACTCCGCTAAGCTCACGGCTTGAGCATCTCGCCCCGCTTACCCCTTGGCAATGGCCTATTTTAAGAATTGGGCCAATGACGGGTCAGAGGAAATGTCTGGCCATTGCAAAAAAGAGGAAATTTCTTCATCACGATTTTATTGATATCGGCCCAGCTTCTGCTTATCTCCATTAGTAAGAGTTATGAAAGCTATCATTTTCCTGCCACTACTCCTGATGATTACTATGGCTCAGGGTTACTTATTTACTAATAAAGATGGCCGTACCGTAGAGGCCGAGGTGAGCAAGGCGAATGACAAAGATGTCTGGCTTCGTTTATCCAGTGGCCGTAGTATAAAAATTTCTCGTGCTAAGCTTATCGATGATGACCAGAAGTATATCACTGAGTGGATGTCAGATCAGCTGCCTAATATTCAGGTGGAGCCGAATTTGGTTCGCACAGTGAATAGCAAACGGGGATATTTTGAGAAAAATTATAAGCAGACTCTCTCATTCTCAGCTAATATCGAGAATTTTTCCGCTGATAAGGAACTGGAGGAGTGTGAAGTAATTTACTACTTCATCGGACGTTCCATTAAAAATAAGAAGAACTACAAAGTGCTTTCACGCCAAGTGCGTAATGTGAGCGTCCCTCCGAATGGTGAAGAGTCCGTTAAGTTTACCGATATCGTAAATCATTACGAAAATAACCGAAGCTATGGCTTCGGGCAGCGTGGTCACAAAGGTTTAGACTACGTGTTGCACATTAAACGAAAGCGAGATGGGCGCACCGTTCACCTTTCTTCTCCGAGTATATTGCTAGGCAAAAATAAGGAAAATATCATTATGCTGAGTAATGGAGACGTGACTGGAGATGATTTTTTAAAGCGTGCGAAACCAGCAGCTAAAGGTGGAGGTAAAGGGGAAGGCCCGCCGGAAGTGATCACCATCCGGTAAGCTCTCTCTCTTAGCGTTCAGCCTCTGGCCGGTTTCTCATGAAATCTGCCACTCCGGTAAAGAATGAGCGCAAGGCCTCCCGAACTTCTTCGTGGGTGACAGTTTCATCCAAGGCACCACCCATGAGTTCCATCCAGCGATCACGTTCTTTAATCCCGATGCGGTAGGGCATATGACGCATTCGCAGTCTTGGATGACCTCTTTTCTCCTGATAGCGCATCACAGCACCGAAGCGGAAACAAAGAAAATCGCGTAATCGCTCCTCGGAACCATCCCAATCATCGTCTGGATACATGGGGCCGATTAGATCATCCTTTTTCACCCGCTGGTAGAAAGCGGACACTAGATTAGCGAAACCTTTTTCCCCAAGTTCTCCCCAAATTATTTCCTCACTGGTCATGAGACTAGAAAAACGGGCCTTTACGGGAAATTCAAGCATTGCCACATGGTCTTTGGTGAGTGAGATTCCTCGTAGGCTTTTTCCCTTATTCATCATCGTTCATGAGCGGACAAATCAAATTTACCCCTCCTCAACCAGCCGACCTAACGGCACAGCTCAACGGATACGAAGTTCACGACCTGGTAGCCACCGGGGGTATGGGCGCAGTTTACCGGGCAACTCATATTTCTCTGGACCGGATGGTGGCCATCAAGGTCCTGCCACGCGAATTCGCTGACGCCTCATTTCATGAGCAATTTCAGGCCGAGGCACGGGCCATGGCTAAGCTGAACCATCCTAACTTGATCGGCATCTATGACTTCGGTACTACCGATACAGGTTTGCCTTTCATCGTAATGGAGTTCGTTGCAGGGAAATCTCTCTATTACTCGGCCTATAAAAAGGCCATTGAGGAATCGACTGCAGTTCGCATCACCCGGGAAATTTGTGAAGGCCTCGCCCAGGCGCATAAAAATAATATTATCCACCGGGACATTAAGCCGGCGAATATTCTTATGGACCCGGATGCTCACGCCAAGATTGGCGACTTCGGGCTCGCCAGCCAGACGGATGCTGGCCCTCAACACAGCAGCGATGATGTGGTCTATGGAACTCCCGGCTATGCTGCTCCAGAGATCATCCATAACCCTGCCGCCATTGGGAAACCATCTGATATTTTCGCCGTTGGGGTCATTCTCTATGAATTACTAACGGGGCACCTTCCTGACCCTCAAAATCCTAAGCCAGCATCCCGGCTTGCAAATACCGATCCTCGCTTAGACCGAATTATCCGTAAAGCGACGCATAGTAATCCAGCCATGCGTTACCAGGACGCGGAAGAAATGGCGGAAGATCTCAATAAGATTTCCATGTCATCAGGCCCAGCCCCGGGCCCTCGTGGAACAAGTCGGCTCAATAAACGGAGTGGCCCAGTGCAAGTTCAGCCCGGTCATCGGACCGGTCCTATGTCACCACAGTCTGCTGGGGCTCGGGTGACAAAGTCTGGGCGGATCATGACTACGCCGGAGAAAACGGCGCCGATTCTTACCAAGCCTAAAAAAATTACTGGAAAAGTCGCAGGACGGACCTCAGATGATTATGAGGAGAATACAGATCTCAGCTCTGAGCGCAGGGTCTCCTCTCGCCGAAAGCGTCCTAAAGACTACAAGGGACCGATGTTACCTGATCCTGGAGCTGCGCCTGCGGGCCATACCGCTCCTCACCAGGTGAAGGCTGGTAGTCATCTCCCGTTTTTACGGAATATCCTCATTATTCTCGTCCTTTTACCGCTGCTCTATTTCCTCTGGGGAGTTTATAAAGATAAGCAGGAGCGCGTTGCCCAAGAAGCGGAAAACATTCGCCAAGCTGAGTTGATTGAAAAGGAGCGCCGTATCGAACGCCGCCGTCTTCTCACCGATGAAGGTGGGGGAGTTGAGCTAGGAAACGGAAATAATGCTACTTCTAGTGCTAAGGGGACCACACGGCCAAAGGCTGCTCAACCTAAGGAGAAAATTAAGCTCTTGTCAAAAACGCCCATGGATCAGCTCCGTGAGCTAAAATCTTCTCTCTCGAATGGTGCGCGTGAAGTCATGCCAGATACTGTCATCGTCCGAGGTACTCAGTTTTTGATGCCGATTCTGGAAAAGATGACTTGGTCTGATGCTTGCCGCTTTGCTGAGGAGCATGGAGCACACCTAGCCACTCCTACGACTGAGGCCGAACTCGCCTGGTTCTCCTCGAATTTACCTGACGGAGTGGAAGAGATCTGGATCGGTGGTGGAGCACAGGGGAAGACTGAATGGGCTTGGGTCACGGGTGAACCCTGGAATCATCGTAAGCCATCAACGAACCTTGGCTCCTGCGCTCTCCTCACCGTGAGTGGCACGATCAAAGCAAGAGCTCATGTGAGTCAGTACCCATTTTTCCTGCAGTGGAACCGTGATGGGGAAAATCCGGCGAGCCTTTCGGCTCAGCTCGAACGCTTGAAGAAAACCTTGGATTCTCCAAGTCCCGAGTGGCCTCCAGGAACCATTTCATTCCAAGCCCGCCATTATTTCCACGTGAGCCGAAAAGTGGATTGGGAAGAGGCTGACTTAATGGCAAATTCTGGTGGTGGTCATCTCGTCGTTTTCTCAGATCGGGTCGAGTCATCCTACCTCACAGACCGCCTTCAGGAATTTCTCCGTCCGGGTGAGAGCATTTGGCTAAGTGGTTTAAAAGAAAAGGACGACTGGGTCTGGTCTACTGGTGAGCCGATGACTTTCCCGCAATGGCGTGATGGATTTCCTGGAGAGGCAAATTCTGATAATAGCATTCGCTTCGTTTCCCAAATGGAGAAATCTGGCTGGGAAAGCGTGAACCGCTATGATGCCCGTAGTGCCGACGGTTTCCTCATCGAATGGAGTAAAGACCGTGCGAAGCAAGCAGGAGGAAAAGGGCCCATCGCAGCCGATCCCGCAAGTGAGCTTGCCAAGCTTCAAAAACTCGGTCAGCGCCAGCTGGTGAAACATGTAAGGGAATACAATAAGCTCCTCCAAGACAGCCGGAAGAACTTTACCTGGAAGATGGGTGAATGGTTTAATAAAAATCCAAAGACACGCCGCGAAAGCTACCAGTCTCGCTTTGATCGTTACAATGAAGAGGCTGCAAAGTCTGCCCGCATCACCGATGAGCTGGATCGGACTTCTATGCCTGCGGGGATTCGCCAGCTTTATGATGAAGTTCTCGAAAATCAGAAGCGTTACGAACGGGAGCTTAACAGGAAAATCCTCAGTCTGCGTAATGCCTATCTGGGAAAACTTCTCGAAGCTCGTGATGCTGCTGCCAGCGCTAAAAAAGCGGCGGAAGCGGATCAACTGGATCTTGAAATTAAAGCGATTGGACAAGACGTAGCCAGCTTTCGTAGGCATTTCGGTAAGTAAGCGCCTTGCGCCGATATGATGGAGCGCTCTCGATTTCTTAAGATCCTAACAGGAGTAACAGTCGGGAGTACAGTCTTATCAGGGTGCCAGAAAGATAAGAAAACGACGTCAAAGCTCGTTCGAATAGAGCAACAGCGGCCTCTCATGGGCACGCTTTTTCGGATTGTCACCTACGCGACAGACCTTCCAAAAGCTCGAGATGAAATCGAACGAGCTTTTGAATTTGCGGAGGATCTAGCAACGGTCGGGAGTGACTATGATCCAGAGTCTGAGCTGAATCGTTTTTGCCAAGCTCCGGCGGGCGAGCCTGTTTTACTCAGTCCCCTTCTTTTTGAAGTTCTCCAGCATGCTCTGGAAATGGCCAAAAAGACTGAAGGTGCTTATGATCCGACCTTGGGCCCCCTGACCCATCTTTGGCGTGAGACACGTCGTCGTCGGAAGCTACCCATAAATGAAGAGCTCGAGTCCGCTCGGGCTCGCTGTGGTTATCGACATCTTCGTTTAAATGCGGAGGAAGGGTCTGGCACTCTCGCGTTGCCAGAAATGCAGCTCGATCTCGGTGGTATCGCGAAAGGATATGCCGCAGATCTGATGTTAGAGAGTTTAACTCAGGCGGGCTTTGCACGGAGCCTGATTGCGGCGGGAGGGGATCTTCGCTTAGGAGAAGCGCCGCCTGAAGAGGCAGGTTGGAAGGTAGCGCTACAAGAGGAAATGTCACAGACACATATCTTGAGCAAGTGTGCGGTCTCTACTTCGGGCAGCCTGTATCAGAAAGTCACCATTGAAGGGCGAGACTACTCTCATCTCATTGATCCTCGCACGGGTCTTGGATCTCCTATTTTAAAGTCTTTGAGTGTTCGTGCCCCAGAGGCAAAATTTGCAGATCCTCTCGCGACTGCGGCAGCTGTTCATGCCGCCCCAGAAGATCTGCTAGCCCGCTTCCCTGAATGTGATCTGATCTGATTTATTTTTAAGGAAAAAGCCCACGCGTCTTTTTTACCCGAGCAACAGTCTCGACTCCTAGGGCTAAAGCACCAAGGCGATGTGAGCAGCTTTTCTCACTGGTGAAGCTGAGCAGGCGCTCGAAGGCTTCGTTTAGCTTTGTCTCCAGCTTACTGAGCACCTCTTTCTTGGTCCAGCTGAAGCGCTGTAAATTCTGCACCCATTCAAAGTAACTCACCGTGACCCCGCCTGCATTACAGAGCACATCTGGAAGGAGAAAAATATCGCCCCGTTCTTCAATGATGGCGTCGGCCTCAGGTGTGGTAGGGCCATTCGCTGCTTCTGCAAGGATGCGGCATTTTAAATCAGGGGCGTTTTCAGCTGTGATGACACGTTCAAGAGCTGCGGGGACGAGAACATCGCATTCCTGTAGGAGCAGTTCCTCGGCATTGATCGCTTCCGCCTCTGGGAATCTAGCGACTCCTCCAGTCTCAGCGACATGCTTACGGAGAGCGGCTGGGTCGATACCGGATGAATTCCAGATCGCCCCGGTGATGTCTGAGATACCTCGTACTTTCATGCCGTAGAAGGCCATGGTGGAAGCGGCGTAAGAGCCTACATTGCCGAAGCCCTGAATGACGGCACTGGCTCCCTGGACTGGGATATTGAGTTTATTGAGTGCGCGGGTGGCAAGAAAGGCAACGCCATGGCCAGTGGCCTGAGTCCGGCCTTCTGAGCCCTGAAGTTCTACTGGTTTTCCGGTAATGACTTCAGGGACGAAGCGGCCTTCACGGGTAGAATAGGTATCGAGAATCCACGCCATATGTTGTGCATTCGTCCCTACATCTGGAGCCATGACATCTACTTCCGGGCCGATGAATTGGCCGATTTCCTGTGCGAAGCGGCGAGTAAGGCGTTCCTGTTCTCCGGCGCTCATCGTACGAGGGTCACACATAATTCCTCCTTTCCCACCGCCATAGGGCAGTCCCATGAGCGCGCATTTCCAGTTCATCCACATTGCGAGCGCTGCGACTTCCCCGAGATTGACTTTGGGGTGAAATCTTAAGCCGCCTTTGACTGGGCCACGGGAAAGGTGGTGTTGGACGCGGTGGCCAAAGAAGACTTCGGTACGGCCATCATCCATGGTGACAGGTAAGCTGACGGTGATGAGGCGCTTAGGCCACTTACAGCGTTCTCGTACTTGTTCTTCGAGTTTGAGAAAGTCTGCCACGCGGTCGAACTGCTCGGCAGCCATGCCGAAGACGGGATCATTGAGAAGGTCTTGTTTCATGAAAAGGGACTGAGGCTATTTCTTGGAGGGGCCGCCGGGGGCACCGGGGCGGAGGTGCTTAGTTTTGCGGAGCCAGTCGTCCCGCTGTGTTTTCATGCGGGTGATGGTTTCTTGATGCACTTTTTTCCCATCAGGGAACGGGGCTAGCATTGCTTCCAGGCTGGGAGGATTACCTGCTCCAGCGAGATTGAGGAGAATTTGTGAGGCGGCCCAGTCGCCAGCTTGGTTAAAATGAATGCCATCCTTTGTGAGGGCAAATTTAGGATCTTTGGCTCGGCCCATCGTGAGCTGATCATTCATCGCTTGGTGGGTATCGACCACCTGCCAGCCAAACTGGCGTTGAGCTAAAATCCAGTCCGAGTAAACGCGCAGGACGGAGGAATCATAATCCGAGGGGATATTCGCATTTCCCGCCTGGGAGTCGTAGGGCCAGGGGGTGAGAAAAGTAATGGGAACATCGTGACGCGCGGCTTCGTTACGTAGTTTTGTTAAGCCTTCTTGATACTTGCGAAAGCGAACTTGATCGAAGGGCTGGTAGATGGCGCAGTTAATCCCGTAGCAGGCGACGATGAGGTCAGGCTGGGTGAGTGTGAGGACACGAGTGAGACGTTCATGAAGGTTAGGACGGGGGAACTTACCACCGGCATGACCTTCTTCACTTAGACCGGAGACAGTTTCACTAGAGAGTCCAAGATTGAGTAAAACGCGTTTAGGGTCTGGGTGAGCGAGGGTGAGGTAGGTCTCCAGATTGGCGAGATGGATGCCATTATAAGTGATGCTGTCGCCCAGAAAGAGAATCCGCTTGGCGTTTAGAAGCGGAGAGCCTGATGCTAAAGAGATGAGTGAGCAGAAAAGGGCGAAAAAACGAAGCATGGAGATGAAGCTAAAAATCAGGGCTGAGAATATTCTCAGGAAGGTGGGTGAGTCGGCTTTCCTACTGAGGGTGGGATGATGAGTTTTGGCCTTGCCGGAGTGACGTTTCTGCCAGCTGCGTCTGGGTGCGCCTGAGCGGGAGGAGCAGTTTGAGGCTGTGGAGTTTGTTGCGTCTGAGGTGTTTGAGGCTGAACAGGTGGCGCTGGCTGTGGCTGTGGCTTTGGCTGTGGCTGTGGTGCGAGCGCGGGAATTGGATCTGGCGCTGGCGCTGGTGCCGGAACAGGAGAGGGTGCCGAATTTTCCGCAAAAGGAGCTTCGGTAGGGGCCTGGGGCGCAGAGTGATTTGAGTGCCCGCTGGGGCTTTCGTGCCCGGGGAGATCTGCTAGAACAGCTTTATATTTTGCCGCTTCTTCAGAAGAAAGTTCTGGGATGAGGGCGCGGAGAGAATAATTACCGTGGATTTTGCCTTGGTGGAAAGACTGCCAGTCGGTGATATCATCGTAGGCGACTTCGCAGGATTGGCCCTGAACGAAGGATTCGATGATCTTGGGCTTATCTTCGATAATACCGGAGAACGTTCCATCGGTATAGTATTTCAGGTCACCTAGCCAGAGGTGCTCTTGGCGATCTCCTTCGGTGACGGGGAATTTTACCGAAAATGTTTCGTATTCTCCCTGCAAGAAGCGCTGGAGGGCGCTGTTAAGAGTCGTTCTGGCTTCGGCGAAGGCCGCAGCGATGGCCATTTCATCAGAGCTGACTCCTTCAGTGGTGCCTGGATCTGGTCGCGCTGGTTCAATGCCACATTTTTTACGAGCCCAGTTGACAAATTCGTTGATCTCATTTGCCGGGCTTCCTTTTCCGTAGGATTGAATTTTTCCGTTAATGTACTCCTCGTAATTTGTTTTCCCAGAGTAGAGGCTGAGGAGGAAATATCGTTTCGTGGCTGAGCGCAGAGTGTCGTTTGTCAACTTCGTCCCTTCTGGTGGTGAAAGGATTGCGACTGCACAATAGGACTCACTTTCACGATAGGCACGGGGTAAGGTGATGGTGATGACGAGAGAGCCCTGCTCAGGATTAGAGGTGACGGTGACTTCATCTGGGGGCATGTAGTCTGCGGAGTCACATTCATCTTGCGCGAATTCATCCCAGGCTCCTTTCAGGGCATTGAGCCCTTCGGTGGTGTGGGCAGCCCGGATGAGAATCGTCGGTGATTCAGCGAGTAAGGCGGGGATGACCTGCTTGGCAAAGCCGAGTTTCAGCCAGCTAGGAGCCATCGGGACCATCATATCCTCACGGCAGGTAGAACAGCGAGAGGCGGTACCTGCTTTTTCGTAAGTTGCTGCAAAGCGTTGGCCGCAGCTGGGACAATGGAACTTAAATTGCTTCATTCAGATGGCTTGAGATAGAGAAAGTTAATGGGGAGATTCGTGAGATGAAACACCGTTTTCGTAGAAATGGTTATAGGCGTATAGACTATGTCGTGGACATCGCATTTCTTGGTGGAAATTTTTTTACATCAATTCGCGGGCTCCTCGGGCTCAATCTTGGGTAGAAAAATCACCATTTCCTCGTTACCTCGTAAAATATTTAGCTTTGTTTCGCGGGCTGTGGAAGCAGTCACGATGCGAAAGAAAAAGTCGTGGAGTCCTCTGAGTTGAGATCCATTGACTCGGCGTATGATATCATTTGGCTGAATACCCTCTCGTTCTGCGAGAGAATTTGAAGCGACTCGGGTTACGACAACTCCATAAATACCACGTCTTTGGTAGGAATTTGGGGTGGAATCCACCACTAGGCCGACTTTTTTAAGAATGGCATTATCGGAATCCTTGCGGCGTTGGATGGCAGGAACATAATTCGAGCTCGTAAATGCATCTGCCTCTCCGACAGTGGCATTGAGCTTGATCACCTGATCTTCCCGCTGCACTGCAATGGTACACTGGCTACCGATCAGAGTGCGGCCGAGATCTGCAAGAAATGTCTGCCGATCAGTGACTTCCTTCCCATTATACTCGATGATAATATCGTTTGCCTTCATGCCGGCTTGATCTGCAGGTGAGTCTGGGGCGATATCGAGCACTAGCACTCCTTTCTCCGCATAAGGAAATACTGAGCGTAAGTAATCGCTCAGATTATGAAGGCCGCTGAGGCCTAAGTATCCGTAAACGGGGCGCCCTTTTTCACAAATGTAGTTGAAGGAGCGCCGCACTTCATTGGCTGGGATGGAGAAGCCAATCCCTCGCAGCGGATTTTTATTATGATCATCCGTGAAGATAGAGGCATTAATCGCGATGACTTCGCCGAGGTGGTTTAAGAGTGGACCCCCAGAGTTCCCAGGATTGATGGCGGCATCTGTCTGAAACATATCGCTCCCTTGATCTGAGTATGTGCGATCTCGGGCTGAGATATGGCCCACGGTGACTGATTCCCTCAGTCCGAGTGGATTTCCGATCGCGATAGCAAGCTGACCTACTTTCACTTGATCTGAGTCAGCGAACTTCAGAGGAGGGAATTTTTCTCCCTCGAGCCCCTTGAGTCTTAAGACTGCGATGTCGAGTAACTCGTCTGAGCCGACTAGAGTCGCGGGCAGGGAACGGTCATCGTGTAAAATGACACGGATATTATTATAGCCCTCGATAACATGGTGATTCGTGATGACATGGCCTTCCTCTGAAACAATGACTCCGGATCCCAGACTAGGGACGCGGTAGTGCTGAATACGTGCGCTCGTAGGGCCGTAGATAAATTTTGATCGGATCATATCACTGCTGATCGAGACCACTGAAGGAGTGACGCGCTCGACCAGAGTGGTCATTTCTAAATTTCGGCGTGCTAGGCCAGGAACTTCATTCTCATTGAGCGGTGGCTCAGAGGCTAGCGTGGCATGCTCAGTGACGAATTGTCCTTCTTGTTCTCGGGCACCATTACCAAAGATAGAGTGGCCTCCCTGCCAGGCACGAAAGAAATAAACGCCTAGAAATGAAAAGGCGAAGACGAGAAAAAGAACTAGGGAACGTTTGAGAGCGTCGTGCATAAGAATCGATCGATGAAAAGTCCGACTCTCCTAATGTTGCAGGACTGTTGGCTGAGGAAAGCCAATACCTACAATTTGGTAGACAAAAATATGGATTTTTTTGAGAAAAAAATGAATATAGCCAGTCCAGACCCGTTAAAAACTACCAATACCGTATGCGAAGGGCTTTCCTTCTTATACAAAACAGGATTTTCAATGTGAATAAAGTCGGTATCGTGTTGGCTTTCGTTGAAAATTCTGGTAAAAATCAAGATAGCTTAACCAGAAATTTCAACAGATTTCCAATTAAGATCCGCTCCCCCCAAAAAGAATGAAACTAGAACAATCTCAGCAACGCGCGCTTGTTCTCTCACTGAACAATTACAGATGAAGCTCGCAATTATTTCTGATATTCATGCCAATTACGAAGCTCTAGATGCTGTCCTAAAAGATATTGAGACTCAAAGAGTTGAGCAAATATTATGTCTAGGAGATATTGTTGGTTATGGGCCAGATCCATCTAAGTGTGTCACCGCCATTCAGGCGTTAGGCTGCCCTGTTATCCGGGGAAATCATGATCATGATGCGGCGAATGATCGCGCACTCGATAATCTTAATGATACCGCGCGACTCTCTTTAGAGTGGACGCGGAAACAGCTTTCTCAGGCTCAGCGCCAATGGTTAGGAAACCTCCCTTTTTCTCGTAGAGTCGGCAGATTCGCCATCAGCCATGCCTCTCTCGATGAGCCGGAAGCCTGGCATTACATCCGGGATCTAGCTGACGCTGAGCGTGCCCTTAACCGTCAGAATGTTCCGTTGTGCTTTATTGGTCACACCCACCAGCCTGGTTTTTTTGAGCAGAAAGGTGGAGTCACTCACCAGATTCGTAAGGCTGGCCATCAGTTAGATGATGACACAAAGGTGTTAGTCAATGTCGGATCTGTGGGGCAGCCCAGAGACGGTGACATGCGTGCCAGTTATGTGATCTTTGACCGGGTGCAGCGTACGGTCGAGTTTCAGCGGGTCGAATATGAGGTCGCTAAAACTCAGGAACGGATCCGCGGCCAGGGACTTCCTGAAGAATTAGCCATCCGTCTAACATATGCGGCTTGATTCATGCTGACAGCTAAATCTTTTTAAGATACTGTTTAAGTTATACCCATGACGCAAGATACACACTTTTCCGTTGGTAGGGGCTCACTTGTAAGTGATTGCCTGCCGGCCACATATCAATTCATAGAGCAGAATTTATCCTTTTTCTATGGAGCGATCAGTAACCTTAATGATGCTTTAGGTGATGAAGGTGGCATCACATTCGTTTCCAACGAAGAGCAATGGAGCTTTGCATGTAATGTGAGTCGAACAGAGCTGGGTAACATTGCCGTAGCTCAGGGGATCCTAGGCGAAGGAGGCAAGACTCGCTTCGATGACCTCATCGAACAGCTTACTAAATCGGCTCAGTAATATTTCTTCTTCGTTCATTTTTATCTCATGACTACGTCCGATCTGGAGAAGTTCTACTCCCTGGGAAATGTTGAAGGTCTTGCCTTCGTCGACACAAATAACGTCTTAGTGGACAATCAGATGATTGTCTCTGGCGAAGTAGCGACGATTTTGGCTCAAAGTTTTGGCTCAATTTTTAGCGGCTTAGCGAAGGCCCGCCGTCCTTGTAAGGGTTTTTTGATCCGAACTTCCAAACATCAATTCCTTGGTGTTCCGGTAATGACTGGGCTAGTTATTCTTCAGTTAAATCCTGCGGAAAAGATTGATGCTCATTTCTCGGAAGCAATTTCTATCGTAGGCTCGCAGACTGGCCATGAACTTGCTGACGCTGGGATCCAGACTCAAGCACAGCCGGCTAATGTGCAGAATTTTCCTCAGCCAGCGCGCCCTGGCCAGGCAGTTGCACAGCCTGTGCAACCAGCACAAGCGAGTCAGCCCGCCCAGCCTGTGGCTGCACAGCCAGAGACGGTAGATCCTGGCCAATTGGCAGCTATTTTCCAAGAATACACGGTAGCACTGGGTAAAACGATGGCTCGGGTCGCCCCCCAGAATGTGGCTAAAAAACTGGTCAAGGATGCTCAAGCAACTGTTCTCGGTGCCAATGGAGTCCCAAGTACGAAAGAGCAGATCATCGCCATCGGTCAGCAGGCTGCTAGCTTAGTGCCTAATGCAGGTCGCCGTAAACTCGTAGAAACTGAACTCAATCTTCTTGCTGAGCGGTTCCACCTGAACTCATAGAAACTGGCCTATCTCTTGACAGGCTTCGTTATTTTTCCTCCTCATTTTATCAAATTTCCCAGATTTATGTTCTCCCAACGACTACAACGCTATTTCCCCATTGCCCTTCTTCTTCTTTTTCCAGGTCTCGCTCTCGCTCAGGGAGTCTACCCAGATGATACGGCCGCTACGGCTGACGAAGAAACTGTTAGTAAGCTACCAGAAGGGTTTAGTTTTACCTTTTTGTTCATTTGCAGTGCCTTGATCTTCATTATGCAGGCTGGTTTCTGTCTCTTGGAAATGGGATTTTCCCGTTCTAAGAATACGATTAACATCGTGATGAAAAACATTCTCGACTTTGGTGCGGGAACGATTGGTTTTTTCCTCATCGGGTTCAGCCTTATGTTTGGCACCTCTCAGGGAGGAATTGTGGGATGGGATAATTTTGGTTTTGATGCCCAGTTTTCTGGTGGGCACGAAATTTGGATTTTTTGGGTCTTCCAAATGATGTTTGCCACCGCGGCGGTAACGATTTCCTCAGGAGCCATGGCGGAGCGGACCTTCTTCCCCGGTTATCTGGTTTACGCGTTCTTTGCGACTTGTGTGATTTATCCTATCCTTGGCCACTGGGTATGGGGCGGAGCATCCGTTGATTTTGGATTCGGGGGCGGAGAAGGATGGCTCGCTAAGCTCGGCTTCCTAGACTTTGCTGGTTCTACCGTTGTCCACTCAGTTGGAGGAGCGTTCGCGCTCGCTGGTATTTTGGCAGTGGGACCCCGGAAAGGGCGTTTTACCGCAGATGGAGAAGCCCGCGTCTTTCCGG
The DNA here is from genome assembly GCA_937958875.1 of uncultured Verrucomicrobiales bacterium. GTDB lineage: Bacteria > Verrucomicrobiota > Verrucomicrobiia > Verrucomicrobiales > Akkermansiaceae > SW10. The sequence goes on from CALGMJ010000046.1 coordinate 16,772, forward strand.
GACACAGTGCTCCTCTCTCCGCATTAGGTTTTTTCCTCCTCTTCTTCGGATGGTTCGGCTTCAATGCTGGCTCAAACATCGTCCCAACTTCTGAAATTGGCCGTCAAGTTGCAGTCACCGTTCTTGCCGCTGCGAGTGGACTACTAGGTGCACTGCTGACTCATTGGCTCCGTAAAGGCTGGGCTGATATGGAGGTGAGCCTGAATGGCCTCCTCGGTGGTCTTGTCGCTTCTACGGCCTCTTGTGCGTTTATTGCCCCTTGGGCTGGAGTAGTTACGGGCTTTATCGCAGGCGTGATCGTAGCCAGTGGTGGTGAGCTTCTTCTGAAACTCCGCCGAGATGATGCGGTGGGTGCAGTTCCGGTGCACTTATTCTGTGGAATCTGGGGAACGCTTTGTGTGTCGATCTTCAACGACAAAACTCCTTTTGCAAATATCGGAGTTCAAGCGTTGGGAGCGATTGTAGTTCCGATTGCCGCGTTCTGCTCATCTTATCTGCTCTTTAAGATCGTGGGAGCTCTCATCGGTCTCCGTGCTTCAGATGATGCGCAGGAAATGGGTCTCGATTTCGCTGAGCACTCAGCAACGGCTTACCCCGACTTCGTGACTACCGAGGCAGACGAGATTTAAAAACCATCTTGTTTGTTAGTGCCACTTTTATCGCCCTGCCTGATTAGGTGGGGCGATTGATAATGTGCATTTCGTATGATGCTAGGATTCGCCATTGAGTCTTCAAAAAAGCTTCTCCTAGCTATACGTTCTTCGCCTTGTTTGCTGCATGGATGCAAGTCTTTATGGGGTCGATCTAAAGAAGCAGGGCCCTACACAGGGGAGAAATTCAAAGCAGAGGCAGGGCGAAACCTGAGGTATTAGCGGAAGAAAACCACTGATTACCCAGATTTCACTGATTTTCTTAGGCTCAGCAATATAGGCATCAGTGAAATCTGGGTAATCAGTGGTTTTTAAAACGATTTTCCAAGTAATGGCGATCACTCTAGCAAGATTTTAGTCTAAATTACTCCCTTGTGTAGGAGCCCTGACTCGTCCTGATTTAAAAGAGGAATTCAGAGTGTATTCAAGCTCGATTTCGGGACTTCATGCGCGAGGCGATGTTCTAGTCATCAAACGACGAGAATAGCGGAGCTAAAAAGCGAATTTGGAGACACGCTCTACCTTAAAGTTCAAGTCAATGAGCAGTCTTATCGGGAGCAAAAAAAATCTGTTCTCTCAGAAATGTGAGAGAACAGATTTTGAAAGGAGTCGTATTCTATCCCGTCACTTAGCGACGATTGTTTGCGGTCTGGAAACGAGACTCGCGCACGGCTGAGGCGTTGTTACGAGTACTGCTACCAATAGCAGTTCCACGGAAGAGCACATTTGGATCTGAATAGTTACGGATCCGTCCTTCTCTCATGACGGTTCCACGTCCACTGACAGTGGTAGCCATGTCGTGAGTCGCGTTCATGCTATGGCCCCATTCGTGAGCTGAGATCACAGGAATCAAATCAAGCACTCCACCATTGATGGCAGTTCTTGAAGAACCCAGTCGAGTGATACCTGAAAAACGTTCTCCGGGATGTCCCGCGGTACAAACCTGTAGAAGGTCGATTCTTCTGCGATTCTGAAGACCATTGATATCAGAGGGCAAGAAATTTGGGAAACGAAGATCATTAGCAATCAATCCTAGGGTGCTAGAGATTCGGTAGCTCGTATCAGCATCCCGACCTCCGAAATCTTCCTTACTGATATTACGATTACGTAAATCTACCAAAGTCGAAGAACGACGCTGGACGCCGCGAGCGATTCGGAAGTATCGAAGAAGAGTTGCTTCAATAGCGCGGTCTCCATTATTCTGACGAGACGCTGCTGGCGTATAGACTAAGCCTGTTAATGAACGGACGTTTTGCCCCTGTGCGGTCGCACCAAATAGGGAGAGCAAGATCGCGCTCTTAATGAGCCATCGGTTTAATGTGTGATTTATCATGTTATTTTTGTATTGTGGGTTTCCAAAATGAATCGATGGAATCGATTAATTTTGAGAGTCTTTAGGGACACCGACGTTATCGGTGTCTGATAAAATATCGTTGGTGTTACCAAAAAGTCTGAGGCGGGCATTTTCCCGGGCTATTTCGTCATACTCGGTGACAACCCATTGGTTTTCCAGACGGTTGTCATAAGCGTAGCTGCGATCACCTAAATTATATTCAATGGACCAGATGTTATCGGTAAATGCTCCGACGGCCGTTGCTCCATCGATTTTCTGACCACGAGAATCATAAACGTCAGCCTCAAATGTGGCGGTCAAAGGGCGGGCACCTTCATAAGTGATCTGGTCAATATCTTCAGTCAGTTTAAGTGCAAATTCCTCGCCATCAAATCCTGGCACTGGAAGCTCGGAAAGTTCACCCTCAAAAATTTTCTCGGTAGTTTCACGAAAATCGCTGGGTAAATAAACGAGCTGCCGCCTTAGGGTGAATTCATTGTTACGTTCAAGAATGTCTGCACGCTCTTGGAATTTCACGAGCTGTTTGATGATTTCAGGCTTTGTTCCATCTTCAGAGGTCCATTCAAAGTTTTCAGAGCGATGGGTGACAGCAAAAGGCCTCTCCTCTAGTTCCCAGCCTTTTTCGGGCGCCAGCCGCCCTGTTTCAGGATCGTATTTTGCGGGCTGATTACCGGGGTTCGAGCTGACAGCTTGGGGAGAATTTTGAGCTGTGATGGAAGTTTCTGAAACGCCGCTACGAGAGAAAAAGTATATTAAGCACGCCATCCCGATAAGACTAATTCCGGTGGCGTAGGACTTGTGTGCAGACATAAACGATGAGTGAATATTTAAGGAAGAGGGTGGACTTGCTGGTTTATTCCGTGGCACTTTGGGAAAGATATTCTTCTGCTATTTTGACAATGCTATCTCGATAGGCTGAATTGAAGAACATCTGAGAATTTTCAATGGCCGTTTCTGGAGAATGAGACAATGTCTCGAGAAGAAAATTTTGAAGCATGTCGTCGTAGAATTTTTCCTGTTTTTTCCGAACATCCTCTGACGATTCGCCAGGGGTCGGTTGATAATAATCTTCGATGAATCGATCCGCATTGAGCAGATCGGAAGCGGCAGCGGGCTGAAACTTAGAGAGTGCTTGGATGGCAGTCCCCATTACCATGGATCGTTGCTCGTTATTTAGATCCATTCCCTGTAACCAATCGAGGCTGTCTTCAGGAGCTAATTCAATGTATTTTGGGACGATTGAGGTAAGCCCGACTACCGCCTGATGAGAATCGGTGTTATCCGTAAGGTAGGTGGCTACCTGATTAAGAGTTTTCAGGCTGCTGTGGCGGCTCAATTTCTTTAAGAAGAGCTGCCAACGATCTTGTGCCGCCGGATTAGGGTCATCTGATCCGGCTTCTTTTTTGAGTTCATTTCCCCAGCTGAGAAATTGATCAAGAGAATCAGAATTCTCATTTTGATAAATTGAGCTCAAGATGGAGATCGTATGCGAGGAAACCATTTCCTTAGGATCTGCCATATGGTTCAGAACCTCTGACTGATCTTGGTTCAACCAAGTGTGGAGGATATCACGCTCAAGATTCGTGACCTCTGGAAACACGGATAAGATGTCGAGAACCCGCAGAACGCTTCCGGGATTTTCTAGAGCGGCAGTGCGAAAGGTCTCTTCGAGCGCCTTATAAGCCGTGATCGGGTCAGCTTCATAGCGGGTTCGGATTCCGTCGAGTTTCTCTAAAAAATCAGTCGCGGATGCCCCTACCATCCATTCCCTAAAGGCTTCTTGATCGGCGGCTCGCCCTGAAATCGCTCTGTCGAGAGTGCGCTCAAATTCATCTCTAGGACTTCTCAGATTTAACCGATGAAGGAGATTTGGTCGTGCCTGAGTGTGATCTGGAGACCCTGATTCGTTCTTAATATTTTTCTTACTCGCATACATCACACTCAGAACAAAGAGGAAGATGGATGATATTAAGAAGAATCGACTCATATTTTTACAAAACTAAAGATATTTGCAGGGCAACAAATTCGAAATTAGCTGTCAAAATTTAAATAGCTTTCATGAAAGAAATTCATCAATGCGCTGTTGTTCTGGACACGATAGAGCAGCGTTTGGAACAGAAGCTGAGCCTCTTTTTGTAAAGAGGAGGCGTAATCTCAGCCACTTCTGATTGGTTTACAACATGGTCTTTGCCGTAGATTACATAAATGAGCAGGTAGGTTGTAGTGGTTTGGGAAAATGACTCAGGGCTTGGGCTTGCCTCGAGGGTCTTTACTGAAAATCTTGGAAAGACCTTGTCTTTACGTGCTGACGGAGGTGGGGGGAGCTTGTAGAGATCAAAAAATGCTCAAATTATTCTTCCTCGGTCGTGATTCCTAGTTCGGTTTGAATCTTTTTGAGTTCTATCTGAACCGAGGAAAGGGCTTGGTCGAGCATGGAGAGTTTCTCTTCGATTTGGGTGCGCCAGTGATGTTGGTCATTTTCGACGATTTGTTCAGCATTTGGGATGAGTCCAGATGCGCCTTCCTGGAAGCTGGGCTCACCTCCGAGAAGGTGTCCGTATGTTTTCACACGTCGTCCTCCACCTGCGGGGAGTTCCTTTACCAAAGGGCCGTATGAATACTCGATGAAGCCTTGAAGGACCTCTTCGACCTGCTCTACCGATTCAAAAGGATGCATGCGTTCGCTGCGCTGCTTAATCTCGCCTGCTGTTTGAATACTTCGCAGCAAAAGGACTGTGATCACGGCCTTATCCGGGGAGGGTAGGTCGAGAATTTCGGGGAGTTGGTGCTCGTATTTCGGAGCGCGTGACCCGGAGATGTGGACCTGCATGATCAGTTCCTTATCTCGTAAACGCTGGATCGCACTGGCAACCTCCTCTGCGCTTAGCTGGGTGACAGGGAAGCGGTTCGAAGATTGATTACAAGCTGCCTCGATACTTTTCGCCGTCATGGGATAGTAGTCGGGTGTAGTTGTTTCTTTTTCCAGTAAGCAGCCTAGGATACGGCTTTCGATGAAATCCATCTGAAGCTCAGGGAAGTGGGATCGATTTTCCATTCCATAAGTTATCGCCGAGGAAAAGCTGGGGGCAAGTCTAGCTCGCTGTTCTGGTAACGAAAAATACCGTCGCCGAGGTGATGGCCAAAGCTTGCCTTTCTAAAAAGGCCCTGTTTACTTCGTGACTATCAATGACGAAGGAAGGCGAAATCGTTTGTAAGGCGACTAAATGGTTCATTTGGCGAGCGCTCTTAATGCTCATCATGTTCGGTGTGTTTGGCGTCTATTTTCTATACGATTGGAAGATCGGCTATCCTAAGAAAAATGTTGTTGTAGCTCATGCGAAGGCCTTCGAGAAGGCTGATAAAGCCTGGCTGGAAGAGGAAAATCGGAACCGCTGGGAAGACTATGTGGCCGAGCAGCCGATGCCCTTTTCTGAAGATAAGAGCATTTACCCAGCTGGAACTGATTTCACCGAAACCTGGCCTGCCATTTTGGCGCAGAAGGAGAAAATGGGAGAGATCAAGTCTGCTGGTCTTTGGAAGGAATACAGTGGCGAAAAGGGATGGCCTCAGAAGGTGAATATCAAAGAGGATATCAAACCTGCTGATAAAATTGTTGAGCAACTTTACTCAGCCGGGATCTGCGGAATTCTCACGGCCATTGCTCTCTTCTTTCTCATCCGGACTAAGGGACGCGATATGCGAGCCGATCAAGAAGCTTTTTATGCACCTGGAGGTATCCGAGTTCCTTTTAATAAAATCAAGGTTATCGATAAGCGGAAATGGGAAACCAAAGGATTGGCAACGCTGACTTACGAAGATGAGTCAGGTGCCGAGAAAAAGGCTAAGATCGACGGCATGGTTTACGGTCAGTTTAAAGAAGAGGATGGCGCTCCTGCGGAAGCTCTCTTTCAGCGGATTTTAAGCAATTTTAATGGAGAGTTGATTGAACTCGTTCCTGATGAAGATGAGGACGACGAAGATGAGGCTCCAGCGGAGGAAAAGTCTGAGGAATGATGCTAGTGAAAGGGTTAAAGGCCTTCACGATCCTGGTTTTTACTTTTCTCTTTCTGGCTTGTAGCCAGACACAGAGTAATCTTCAGGTTCCTGAGTTTTCCGCAGACGCAGAGCCAGCAAGACTCTCTCTCGTTCATTATAATGGTGCTGGCTTTCGTAGCTCAAGGGCGGCGATTCTTGCTTTCGCTGCCGATCGACCAGATATCCGTATTGATGAAGTGAGTCAGAAGGTGGGAGAGGTGCCCGGGCTTTACGGTCCTGTCATTCAGCTCAAGCCAGGCCTGGCACAAGTGAAGTTGTCTGGCCGCTTCGGGATGAATCCGGTGATCTATTCGCGGCTGAAATTTGTCGCCCATCCGGGGCGGATTTATGAAATTGAGGTGTATCGTTCTTCAGGTTTTCCACGCTGTCTCGTGTTTGACCGGATAACCGATAAGGTGGTCGCGAAAGCTGCGATGAGGTGACACAGGGGTTGCCTAAATGACGGACGTCGCTAGCCTCTTGGCGATGTCTATTCAGGGTGCAGCAAATCAATGGGTATGCGACCTGGTTCCATATGAGCCGGGAAAACCAATCGAGGAAACCGCTCGTGAGCTTGGGCTTGAGCCTGATGAAATTATTAAGCTCGCGAGTAACGAAAATCCGCTCGGTCCTTCACCGAAAGCGCAAGCTGCGATGCAGGCTGAGATCGCAAGGGCTCACCTTTATCCTGATGGAGGAGGCTATAAGTTACGTGCCGCTCTGGCGGGGAAATATGAGGTCGCTTTTGAAAATGTCGTGCTCGGAAATGGTTCGAATGAAATCATCGAGCTCCTCTGTCACTCTTTTATGAAGCCTGGAGCGGCCTTGATTGCAGCTGAGCACGCCTTCGTAGTTTATAAGTTAATGGCGACTCTTTTTGGGGCAGATTACATCGAAGTTCCTGACCCTGGTTACGTCCATGATTTAGAGGCCATGGCTGCCGCGATCACTCCTGAGACGCGGCTTGTTTTTATTGCAAATCCGAATAATCCGACCGGGACCTTAGTTGGGCAGGAAGAAATTGATCGTTTTGTCGACGCTCTACCAGACCATGTTATCGCGGTCTTTGATGAAGCTTACTATGAGTTTCTCCCGGAGCCTCCAGATACGCTTAAGCATGTGCGGGCGGGGAAAAATGTCGTGGTGATGCGGACGTTTTCGAAAGCGCAGGGACTTTCTGCGCTGCGGATTGGTTATGGTATCACCACTGCTGAAATCGCAGGCTTGTTGAATCGCTCACGCCAGCCATTTAATGCTAATGCCATCGCTCAAGCTGCAGCTCTCGCGGCGATACAGGATGAAGAGCACATTCAGGCAACGGTGAAGAATAATGCCGAAGGTTTAGCATTTTTTGAAAATGCCTTCCGTGAGCGTGGCTGGGAGTTTGTCCCGAGTTTCGCTAATTTCACTCTCGTAAACGTAGGGGACGGAGATCGCGTCTTCAGTGAACTTCTTAAAAAGGGAGTTATCGTACGTGCTATGCGTGGATACAAGCTTCCTGAATGGGTTCGTATTTCTATCGGAACTCCTGCTCAGAATGAGCGTTGTCTAGCTGAGCTGGATACTCTTCTTTCCTAGTTATTTCTCAGATGGATACCATCGTTGCCATTGCCAGTCCTCCGGGAACGGGGGCAGTTTCTCTGATCCGTATTTCTGGGCCGGATTCTCATGAGATCGCCAGGCTGGCGATGCGTTCTATTCCTCAGGCTCGTCGAGTTGCGGTCCGTTCGGTGCGGGATGCTGAGAGTCGTGTCATTGATGAAGGGGTGGTGACTGTGTTCTCAGGTCCGGCGAGCTATACGGGAGAGGATACGATAGAGTTCGCAGGGCATGGAGGGGTCGTGGTGACTCGTAAAGTGCTGGAGCGTTTTATCGAGCTCGGGGCTAGACCGGCTGAGCCAGGGGAGTTTACGCAGCGCGCCTTCTTAAATGGCAAAATGGACCTCACTCAGGCGGAGGCGGTCATGGATCTCATTTCTGCTCAGACCGGGCTCGCGCTGCGTTCTGCGAACGAGCAGCTGGAAGGGCGTCTCGGGAGTCAGTGTGAAGAAATGCGGGCCGCTCTTCTGGGGGCGACAGCTCATTTAGAAGCTTACATTGATTTTCCAGAGGAGGATATCGATCCCGCAGTGGGTGAAAGCTTGCGACAGACTTTACTCGCGCAGGAGGAAAAAATTCAGCGCTTACTAGCGACTGCAGACCAGGGACGGATCCTCCGTGAAGGAGTACGTACGGTCATTTATGGGAAGCCCAATGTTGGGAAATCCAGCCTTTTAAATCGGCTCCTTGGCTACCAGCGGGCAATCGTAAATGAACGAGAAGGGACGACTCGGGATGTCATCGAGGAGGTTCTCAATATTCGTGGTATTCCTCTCCGAATGATCGATACCGCTGGGGTTCGGCAATCTGACGATGAAATTGAGCAGGAGGGGATTGCCATGACTCATAGCCAGTTGGAGCGGGCTGATCTGATTCTCCAAGTCAGTGATCTCAGTCAGAAAAAGGACGAACAGCTCCTGGACCTTCCAGAGGGAATTCGTTGTCTCCGTATTTTCAACAAAGTCGATGAAGAGGACCTGAGTTGGCAAGGTGAAAAAGGAGTGCGTATTTCCTGTAAAACAGGAGCAGGGTTTGATGTTCTCGAGCAACAACTGGCCGAGGTTTTAGCGCTGGATGAGGAACACTGGGGAAGCCATTCCGTTGCGGTCAATGCGCGCCATCAGGCCTGTTTAGTGAAAGCTCGTGAAGCACTGGCAAATGCCATTCGTTCTCTCGAGGCAAATGAAGAGCCAGAATTGACCTCTCTGGGCTTACGCGAATCCTTGACCTCGATTGGAGAAATTTCTGGTGTCGTCGACACGGAAGAAATTCTGGGTGAGATCTTTGGGAACTTTTGTATCGGGAAGTAGTGAACCTCGCCCGCTCACGGAAAACTCAATATTTTTGCTGGTTTTGGACAAAACCCCTTTCAGGGTGACGTTTCATGAACGACTATCGGGGAGTTTTAGGTGACAAAGTGCTGTCCCCTTATCGTTCAACTAAACTCAGTGTTTTATTTTTCTGTGAAGCGTATCTTTCTTCTTTTCCTCACGGTGGCCTTTGCTGCTGCGGATGAGTCTACCCCTGAGTATTGGCTTTCCCAGCTTCAGGATGAGGCTTTTGAGCGCCGAGAGGAAGCGACCGAGAAATTATGGCGGTTTGGTGACTCGGTTCTTCCATTACTCGACCAGCTTGAGGCTGAGAATTCGGCAGATCCTGAACTGGCGGCACGGGCTTTAAAAATTCAGCGTAAAGTGGTGATCGGAATTACTCCCGATACTCCGCTGGAGGTTGTTGCTCTCGTTGAGAAATATTTTGAGTCTAATCGACGTGGGCGAGAGATTGCAGTGCGTGGGTTGATTGATCTAGAGGCTTACGATTTAATCCTGAGGCTTCACCGGCTGGAGAGGAATACCGAGATGAAGAAGTCGCTTGCGAATAGATTGCAGCGTGTGATGCCGAAATTGATGGATCGCGAGCGACGGGCTGGAAATGAGGAGCGTTTTCGTGAACTTCTTCACTACGGAGATGATTTTACCAGTCTAGTTCGTTGTGGCGAATATCTACGGCGGCAAGGTGAGTTAGAGGCTGAAATCGGACGTTTAAGAAATGATGATAGCCCCGAGGCTACGCGCCGCTATCTAGCCTATCTACGAGTAAAAGGGGATTTACCTCTTCTCAAAGCGGAGGGGAAGAGACTCGGCGATGCTTCCTCCTTTGCCATCGCTTCTTTGTTACTTGGCGATATGGAGTCCGTCTATGAGCTTCTTTTAAAGAGAAATGAGGCTACGAAACCAGATCAGCATTACCTCAAATGGGCTTTAGCTAACTGGCGGGGCGAGCCTGAAGACGAAGCCCATTTTGAAAGCGTGACTCAGTTACTCTATGATAGGCAGCATAAGGAGCGGGCCATGGCGAACCTCTATCGGATGGGGCGCCCCGCTCTGATCGAAACATCGTTTACTGAGGAAACCAGCTGGGCTGAGCGATATGACTATCTTATTAATACGGACCAGACTCTGAGGGTCTTGGGATCATTACAGATCGATCAGCTGCCTCTTACCAAGGAGTGGCTGAGTGAGGCGAAGGAACGCCTTCTTCTGGAATGGGATCGAGACGGGGCCCGCCCTACAAATAAACGTCTTGTCTATGCAGCCTCTTATCTCGAAGCCAGAGGTTACCCTAATGAAGCTACCCGAATTTATCAGGCAATTTTTGACGCCATACGGGCGAGCGAGTCGAACTCCTTGCTGGAATGGATCAGGACGCAGTTAGCGAATCATTCACTATACGCTCTAGAGAAGGCTCTGTCTGTCGCGCTGGCACGTGAGGTGGATGAGTTTAAATTAAATTTGGAAGACCTTCTTGAGACTCTTTTTCCTAACAGTGCGTATCGTGTTTGGCTTTATGAGGAAATAAGGGAAGAGAATGCGGAGCTTTCGTCAGAAAAGATCATTTCTTTAGTCTTCTCATTTCATGGTCGGTTTTCAGTCCCGGAGGAGGAGTTTGAAAAGTGGTTCCAGCTTTTAAATCAGCGAGCCCACCGTGATATGGAAGAGCACGGAGATGATCTCGGCTTGCGCATGATGAAGACGCTTTGTCTGAACTTGGGGAGAGGAAATGATTTTTTACAGCTTTCTCTGGAAGAGGGTGAACCTGCGAATCTTGACTCCCAGCAAGCGAGGCTGGATCGAGCTCAATATGCGGTGTATTTAGGTGACTATGGTCAGGCACGTGTCGCCTATGAGGCGATCCTGGCCGAGGAGCCTAAGAATGGAATGATCCAGGTGGGATCGGTTCAAGTTGGGCTGGCGGCAGTCTTGGAGATTCTTGGTGAGTCGCAGAAAGCCTCAGTTTTAAGAGAGGAGGCTTTTTTAACTAATTTTGTTGAACCTGGTGGAGTAATTGGGGCCTGTCGGGTGGAAGCGAGTTATGCCGTGCAATCTGGTGATTACCGGACTGCTTTTGAAAAGAATTTAAAGGCGATGCTTTGTATGGAGAACTATTTTCTTAGTTATCAAAGTTTTGTCTCTCAGATCATCGCAGATGAAGCACTGCGTCTCCGGGATTGGAAAATCATGCGGGCCTTTCAGGAATTGGCCGTTTGGCAATATAGAGATAATAGGGAACAATATTACCTCAATGCTCGCTACAAAGCGAAATTTGCACGAGGGATGATCCTTTTCGAGCAAGGAGCGCTGATGGAAGCGGAAGCACTGTTAACGGAGGCTCACAATTTAATTGCTGGGAGCGGCCTTCTCGCGGATGACTTTTTCCCAGTCCTTCGAGAAGTGGGGTTGACCGATCTCCATGATCGGCTTTGTCAAAAATCTCTCTCTCGCGCTCGGGAGGTGATTGAAGCCTTTCCTAATGACGCCAACGCTCGAAATAATTTTGGCTGGATCGCTTCGCGAGCGGCTCGATCATTGGAAGAAGCAGAAGAGCATATGAAAGTTGCTCTCGCCATTGAGCCCATGTCTGTCGCATATCTTGATACTCTCGCAGAAGTTTACTTCGCCCGCCGAGAGCGCGAGAAGGCGGTAAAGTGGAGTAAGAAATCGTTCTATAAGCGAGTCAATGACCAACAGTTGCGTGAGCAGTATGAGCGCTTTCGCACTGGAGACTTTCCGGTGAAGTAGTCATAATTTTTCAATGAGAAATTGGAGCGTGCCTTTGAGGCTCCATTTAGTTAACTTTCGCTAAGTTTTATGGGCGTTCATCATGATTTTACCGGGGTCGATTGGCTCGTCATCGCACTATACATGGTTTTTACGACCTGGCTGGGGCATCGACTTTCTGGAAAGCAATCTACAATCAAGGACTTCTTCCTCGGTGGGAAAAGACTGCCATGGTGGGCTGTCTCAGGTTCCATTATTGCGACTGAGATTAGCGCGTTGACCTTTATTGGGGTGCCGGGCGGCGTTTACGCCATGGCAGGAGATTGGACTTATCTCCAGTGGGGAATCGGTTCAATTATCGCTCGCTTTGCGGTGGGATATTGGCTGGTCCCGCTTTATTACGAGAAGGAGATTTATAGCCCCTATGATTTTATGGGAGAGCGGTTGGGAGAAGGGGTGAGGCGCTTAGTAACAGGTCTCTTTTCTCTGGGAGCTGTTCTCGGACAAGGAGTCAGAGTTGTGGTCACGGCGGTTATTCTTCAGGTGATGACTGGCCTCGATGCTCATCTCTGCATTGTGATGATCTGTATTTTCGCAGTCCTCTGGACCTTTTTAGGAGGAATGCAGACTGTCATCTGGACGGATGTGATTCAGTTCGGGCTCTTTATTGCAGGGGGAATTTTGGCGTTGATCGTTCTCGTTCAGGCAATGGGCTGGCAGCAGATCCATGAGCTCAATCAAGTGATCATTGATGGGAAGCCGTTTGATAAGACTCGAATTTTAGATCTCCGAACTCCTTTTGAGTCTCCCATGGTTAGTTTTACCTTATGGGTTGGGATTTTTGCGATGCCGTTCCAGAATGTTGCAGCTTTCGGGGTCGATCAGCTCAGTACCCAACGAATGTTTTGCTGCGGCAGTGCTAAAGATGCGCGGAAGGCAATCTGTTGGAGTTCCGTGTCCATCTTGATCACCTACTTGATGCTGGCTGTTGGAGCGGGTCTCTTTGCCTGGTATCAAGTGAACACCCCTAGTCCTGATGAGGTTGAACTCTTTACGCAGGATCGGAATTTCGTCTTCCCAACGTGGATCATACGAGAATTGCCGATGGGAATTTCTGGGCTTATTCTTGCGGGAGCTTTCGCTGCCGCCATTTCGAGCTTGGATTCCATTTTGGCAGCCCTTTCTCAGACTAGTCTCTCTATTCTTTACGGTCGTGAGCGATTAGAAGATGCCAGCTCAGGAGAGAAGATGGTTTTTCATTCTCGAGTCGCAGTTTTCATCTGGGGTGTCATTCTTTGTCTCTTTTCGATTGGGATGTTTGAAGCCTATTCCAGAAACCCCGATAGCGACCTCATCAAGCTGGCTTTCGGGATCTTGGCTTATACCTTTGGTCCGCTTTTGGGGATCCTTCTGGCGGCTATCTTTCCGAAGAAAATTCGAGTCAGAGGGCTCATGGTGGGGGCTGTCTTATCAGTGCTAATTGTTTTCTACTCCCGTCCAGAACTTAGGTTAATTCTTGATTCTATAGGGCTTTCAGAGGCTTCCGCGTGGCTCCTTGCTCACCAGCCTGGGTTTATCTCGGTGTGGTTTTTCCCCATTAATTGTGCTGTGACCTACGGTTGTGGTTGGTTGGCATATCAGATGACTCGAAAGGCTTCTTAGCGTGGTTGTAGTCGGATGTTTTTTGTCAAATTTTCATACAGAAGTGCAGGTCGTTAGGGATTCCTTAATGATTTCTCTAGCTGTGTAAGTGACGAAAAAATTTGAAAATTACGTGGAACGCTTGTGGAAAAGCTTTGTTATTTTCTAAGCAATTTTTTTGTAACTTTTTAGTTTTTTAG
>CALGMJ010000047.1 GCA_937958875.1 uncultured Verrucomicrobiales bacterium
AAAGATGACGAACCACGGAAGACACTCTACTAAAAGAGAATTCCACTGAAAATAGCTCTAATAGATCGCTCACTTCAAGCAGGCAGCACCGCTTTTAAAACGGCCACCAGCTTGAGCGCTTCAATTTTTTCCGGTATTTCCCGTCCCCCACACTCAATACCTCTACCTTCACTTGAGCGAGGCCCTGCTTCTTGAATCCCAGCTTTGCTGCGGCGCGAGGAGTGACATCGATAATCCGACCAGGAATAAATGGCCCTCTATCATTGAGCCGCATCTTAAGTGACTTCCCATTCTCAAGATTCGTCACTCTGACCCGACATGGGAGGGGGAGAGTTTTATGAGCTCCTGACACCGCAAGGGGCATCACTTTTTCGCCCAGTGACGTATTTCCACGGACGAGCCCAAAGTATTTACTCTCATCATACCAAGAAGCCTCCCCCACCTCTCGGTAATGCAAGGCCTGCTCAACGGACATGGGATGATATCTTACTCCGCGAATGGAATAGGATCTCGTTTGATACCCATCATAACCTCCGCCACAAGAAATCAGGACTACCGGCACCAAGCACAGAAAAACGAGACTAACTCTCGCTAACCTCGTCTTTTGTTTTTTTGAACGCCTTTTAGCCATGATGGCTCAGCTGATCTCGCGTTGCTTGAGATCAGGGAGAGTTCGTGAAACCCGCTCTTTCAAAGCTTTCCCAACCTGAAACTTCACCACTGCTCGATCAGGAATTGGAATCGTCTTATCAGGATCCTTAGGATTTCTACCAGGGCGTCCCTTAGCTACCTTAACCTCGAAAGTGCCAAAATCTCTCACTACAACGTTGTTTGCTTGCGCTAGCTCTCGCTCAATAATTTCTAAGACCAAATGAAACATTTTAGATGAAAGCGTCTGCGTGAGCCCCAATCGATCGCTTACTTCCTGGATAATTTCTTTTTTCGTAAAATTAGGCATCTGATTATATAATAAATATGTTTGTTAATGCTTAAAGCCCATTCGGCTCGTGGTGTGGGGCCGCCGAATGTGTCCTAAAAATAGCCGAATACAAAATAAGTGGACACTATATTTTACCATTTGCATTTTTCCGGAATAACCACACCCATCACCTCAGACTTCATCGGAGTATCACTCACCCACCAACCTCATCCTAACAAGCTATTTGACAATCATTTACCCAAGACTACTCATGGCCAGTTAATCACATGACGAGACACTGCCCCTGATAAAAAATCTTTCTATTTTTTTCAAAAGTAGGGAAAAAATACCTAAATCACCTCTTTTGAACCTCTCTTTTCATTTTCGATGTCCTCAAATTGACAACGAAATAATTTTCTTTCCCTCTTTAAGAATGAAATCGGGGCTTCTAAACTATCGCCATGGCTAAACATTTAATCACCTCAATCGTAGTAGCTCTCACCTTCGTCCTTTCATCTTGCTGCTGCTGGTAAAGACGCTTCATTTTGAGTTCGTAAAAACCCATTTGAAACCGCCGTTTTCCTCTGCGAGGAGAACGGCGTTTTTTTAGAAGGTTCCTCTCGCCTGCCCGCTAAAAAATCTCTATATTGCAGAAATGAAAAGGCATAGGACAGCTTGGCATACCTTCTGCTACCTTATGCCAACCCAAGTCACCATTTAGGTTCATGAAAAAAATCGAAGCGATTATCAAACCATTCAAACTCGAGGAGGTCAAAGAGGCTCTCGCCGAGGTTAGCATTCAGGGAATGACTGTCACCGAAGTAAAAGGCTTTGGACGTCAGAAAGGCCATACCGAGATCTACCGTGGCTCGGAATACACTGTCGACTTCCTTCCTAAGGTTAAGATCGAAGTTGTGGTTAATGATGATGATTCCTCTAAGGTTGCCGAAGCAATCGTTAAGAGCGCTAACACCGGAAAAATCGGTGATGGCAAGGTCTTCATCTCACCTGTTGAAGAAGCCATCCGTATCCGGACAGGCGAGACTGGTGCTGAAGCAGTTACCGTCAACTAAGCGACTTTTAATCAGTCGAAAATTTTATAGCCACTCTCCCTGTTTTGGAGAGTGGTTTTTTTATTTTTAAGAGAGGCCTCCTCTCTAAAGATAACAATCGTGGCCAAGGGCCAAGGCTAGCAGTAAAGCTCTCTAGCTCATATCATCGACCGTAACACTACGCTGCTCACGAGCTCCAAGCTCAAGAGCCTGGTCGATCACTCGCGTGGGATCCCCATCAAAGCGATAACCATGGCAGTTCGGACAGATCACGACGTCACAGCCAACGATTGAATCACAGCCCTCACACACCTTGTAAGCAACTGGATTTGAAGCAATCTGCTGCGCTTTCGCTAAGCGATCTTTTTGAGTCTGATCAGGCATGTGTGAGTAAAAGAATAAAGGGAAATAAAAAAGGACCAAGGAATTACCCCTTGGCCCTTAGAAAATTACAAGAGGAAAAACCTCGACTAGCCTTTAGGCAGGCTTGAGAGCCTTATTTGTGCGGCTCTTCATGTGAGCTGCCTTGTTTTTCGCGAAAATGTTCTTTTTAGCAGCCTTATCAACAGCTGAGACAAAATCACGGAAGGTCTTCTGAGCTTCCTCAGTCTTTCCCTCAGCAGCAGCAGCGACAGCTTTCTTTTGAAGAGTCTTAATTTTACTCTTAGCGGCGCGGTTACGCTCGGTGCGAACGGCAATCTGACGAACGCGCTTCTCTGCTGACTTGGAGTTGGCCATAATGAAGATGGTAAAGTGGTTGTTTTAGAAAAACTAAAGGCTGTTCCACCTAGACGACAAAATTTGTGATGTCGCAGGCGGAGGGGGACCCTATAAATAAAAGAGGCACTGTCAAGTTCCAGATCTGGGAAAATTTCCCGTCGCCCCTGCCCCATCTCTGTGGGAAACTTCATTCATGAACGTCAGGTGCCTTTTCCTCATCACTCTTATTCCCCTGCTTACCCAAGCGCAGGAAAAACCAACTGTTCCGTCAGATTTACTAACCGAAGATCAGGTCCGCGAAGAAATCGGAGTGAACGAGTTCACCGTTCCTTCCATTGCCAAAATCTTTGATGAACTCGAAAAGATTTCTCCGCTGGACTATAGCTCTGCACACCTTAAAGAACACGAGCGCCTCCCCCTAGACCGGACTCGCCTTGCAATGCGTCTTGGCACTCTTATCGCGGACGGTTTCATGGCGGTGCAGACTGGGCATTCTGAAGACGTTCCTACCATCGCCTCACACCTCTCTCGTTATGCCAAAGCTCTCGGAGCCGGAGACCGCATCAAACGCCATGCGGCCGCACTCCTAGAGCATGCTGAAAATAAAGACTTACAGAAACTCAAAGCAGCCCTCGGCGCAACTCAGCGAGATGTGGAGAAAGAACTCATCAGCCTACGTGACCCAGACCTTTCCACCCTCATTTCACTAGGTGGCTGGCTTCAGGCTCTGGAAGCCGCCTCTTCTGCAGTGACTAAAAAGTTCACCATCGAGCGCGCCGGACGCCTCTTGCGAGAAGACATCGCGGACTATTATACGGAAATGATTGGAGCTCTCGATCCCTCGATTAGTGGACTCCCCCATATCAGAAAAATGCGAAATCAGCTTTCTGGCCTCCGCAGTGCCATGACCCTCCTCCCTGAACAGCTACCGAAGCTCGAAGATGTCCAGGAAATCAGTGACGTTGCCACCCAGCTCGCTACTTCAGCCCGAAAATAAGAAAAATGACTTTAGTTTTAGGACTTGGGATCATCGGTTCCCGCTCCGCAGATCAACTCACCGCGGCAGGCCACTCTGTCAAAACCTGGAACCGCACCCCAAAAGAACGACCAGACTATACCTCAGACCTCGAGAACACAGCGCAGGAGAGCGACACTATTATCTGTTATCTAAAAGATGCGCTTGCGGTCCGAGAAACCTTCCTTCGCCTCTGCCCCACACTCAAAGAAGGCAAATGCTTCATCAATCATGCTACCATTGATCCGCAGACCACTCTCTGGCTTGCGAATCAGTGCCGCGACCTTGGCTGTGAATTTCTCGACGCCCCCTTTACCGGTTCACGTGACGCCGCAGCGGGTGGAAATCTCACCTACTACGTCGCAGGTGATCCCGCAGTCTTGGAAAAACATCGCTCCCTCCTCGAAATCACTTCAAAGGCGATTCTCTTTCTAGGTGCACCCCCTGCTGCCACGGTAGTGAAAATTACGACAAACCTTGTCACTGCCTCAGCCGTCCAAGCTTTGACCGAAGCGTTAGAAATATCTCGCCACCATGGCGTTGACCCTCGTGCTTGGCATGAGGCGGCGAAACTCAATGGCTGCTACGCCATGGTTCATGGCATGAAAATCCCCACCCTTCTGGATGGTGACTACACTCCACACTTCTCCACCGAAAACATGCTTAAGGATGTGCGCTATTCTGCGGAACTCGCTTCTGAAGCCGGCCTTTCTACTCCATTAAACTCCACGGTGATCAAGTCTCTCGAGGAAGCCTCACAAAATTCACCACAAGACGACTTTTCTTCTCTGATTAAAAACCAAGCACTTTCCTCAATGCCTGCTACTAATTCACTCACTGCCATCCGCCTTACTGGCCCAGACTCTGAACGCTATCTCAATGGCCAAGTCAGTAATGACGTCTCCCTCGCCACCGAGACCGAACCCATCTCAGCCTGCCTGCTAGATGCAAAAGGAAAACTCCAAGCCAGTGTAAACATCGTACGAGATGGCGATGACTTCCTCGTCCTGGCGCACTCATCTCTCCGTGATGATCTCATGCCTCGACTCGACCGCTACCTCATCGCAGATCAGGTGGAACTCATTGATGAATCCGGCCAGCACGACGAAAGACTTCCACAGCTCGATGAGGCCACCCGCATTTCAAAAGGCATCCCAGCCTGGCCAAATGAACTCTTCCCTGGACTACTCCCTCCCGAAGCAGCCATCGAAGAAAGCCATATTTCCTATACTAAAGGCTGCTACACCGGCCAGGAGGTCATCTCTCGGATGAAGCGTGCCGGAAAAACAAATAAACACCTCATCAAACTGACCCTAGATCGCCCTCTCGTTCCAACTCAGTCCAAACTCCTCATCGGAGAAAAGGAAGCAGGTTGGATCACCTCCGTCGCGACGCTGACCGATGGCACCGAGATCGCTCTCGGCTACCGACTTCGAAAATTCGAAACCGAAGAACGCTTCGACGTGCAGTCACCTTCTAGCTCAGAAATCATCGCCACCGCTACTCTTCGCTCATGAAATCTGTCCACGTTCTCTTCGTCTGCATGGGGAATATCTGCCGTTCTCCCGCAGGTGAAAATATTTTTCGGCACCATGTCAAAGAAGCTGGGCTCTCTGGACCTATTCGCTGTGACTCCGCTGGAACCATCGGCTATCACACTGGAAACAAACCAGATCAACGGATGTCTCGGACGATCCGTCAGCGTGGCTATGAAGTGACTGGATTTGCCCGTCAATTTAGCCGTAATGACTTCGCTGCTTTTGATCTCATTCTCACCATGGATGAGGAGAACTATGACAATGTCATGAAGCTAGCAAAAAGCCAAAGTGATCAGAAAAAGGTCCGCCGCTTCACGGACTTCTGCACCCAGCACAGCCACGGTGCAGTGCCAGATCCCTACTACGGTGGCGATGAAGGCTTCGAGCTCGTCGCCGACCTCATCGAGGACGGCTCCGCAGGACTTCTGGCCCACATTCGTAAAGAGTGGCAACTCTAAGAAACGCCGTAGAAGAGACTCTTACGCATCGAGCTTTAAGGCCGCTCGCTGAGCTGCGGTCTTCGGCTCTTGATTCTTATCAATCTGATCTTCAGAGGTCAGGCGCATCCCTACTGGCTTACTCACGCCAAACTCTTCCATAGTCACCCCATACATCACATCCGCACGCTCCATGGTACGCTTACTGTGAGTCACAATGATGAATTGAGATTGATCGATAAAGGCATCCAAGACGCGGAGGAAACGCCCAATGTTTGATTCATCCAGTGGCGCATCCAGCTCATCCAGAACACAGAAAGGACTTGGCTTCACCATGTAGATCGAGAAGAGCAGCGCTACCGCCGTCATGGACCGCTCTCCACCTGACATGAGCGAGATTGACTGCAGTTTTTTACCCGGAGGTTTTGCAATCACTTCGATCCCGCACTCAAGAGGATTCTCAACATCCTGAAGAATGAGATCAGCCTTCGCCTTCTCTCCGAAGAGACGCTTAAACATCGACTTAAAGTTCTTCGCCACCGCATTAAAGGTCTCCGCAAAGAGACGCTCAGACTCGGTATTGATCCGCTCAATGATTTCGAGAAGCTTCTCTTTTGAGTTTACGAGATCATCGTGCTGATTTTTCGTAAATGTGTGACGCTCTTCTAACTCGTCAAATTCCTCAATCGCATCGAGATTAACAGGCCCCATGGCATCGAGACGGCGCTTCAGATCTGCCACAATCGCTTCTACGAAATGCCAATCCGGCCCATCCTCAGTCGGAAGTTCCATAATCATCTCCTCTTCCTCGACAAGCTCTGGCTCAGAAATGACCTCTTCAGGAGCTTCACTTTCAGCTTCAGAAGAGATTTCTTCTCCCTCTTTCTCGGCAGACTCCGCTGCTTCAGCTTGCGCTTGAGCTTCACGCTCAGCCCGCCGTTCCTTAATGAAATCATCAGCGGTTTTCTTTTTCCCACCCTTCTCAGTATCCTTACGCTCCTGAATACAAAGCAGCAGCGCATGAATATCGGGCCGGAAATGATGTAAATCTACCTGATGGCGCTCCATCGTAGCTGCGAGAAGATTCTCCAGACGCAGATCTAGCTTCGTGGCCGCGACTTCTTCTTTACCAAACTGATTGGTAATCTGTGAATGCTTACGACGATACTCACTCAGTTTACTCTCGGCCTCTTCGATTCCCTCGCTCAATTCTCCACGACGAGAATCCGCCTCACTAAGGCGCTCTGTTAACTTGGTGACCTCCACCGCATTGATCGAAATTTCCTGACGTAAAACTTCGTTCTCTTGATCTCCTTTTTCGATCCTCTCTCGAGCTGCGACGATTTCGTTCTCGCGGCGCATGTTAAGATCTCTCAATTCGCGAATACGAGACATCATCGGGTTCTGCTGAGACGCGGCTGAATCACGGGCTTGCTTCTCAACTGCCAGCGCAGTCCGAAACTCGTTCAACTGCTCCTGCGCCTCCTTCTCTGCCAAATAAGCCTCATCGACTTCTGCCTGCAGACGCCGGCTATCATCCTCTAAGCTGGCAAAGCGTTCCCGTGCTTGAGAAAGCTCACTCTCTAGCTCAGAACGAGAATCTGTAGCGGTCTGATCTCGATTTCCCAACTCATCTCGCTCCCACTGGTTGTTAGAAACCTTCGACTCCAAGGACTCAACTTCGCGCTGTGCGAGAGTAAATTGCCCCTTCTGATTTGACTCCTCTACTCGATGCTTCT
Organism: uncultured Verrucomicrobiales bacterium; assembly: GCA_937958875.1. Classification (GTDB taxonomy): domain Bacteria; phylum Verrucomicrobiota; class Verrucomicrobiia; order Verrucomicrobiales; family Akkermansiaceae; genus SW10. Next base: position 7,421 of record CALGMJ010000047.1, read on the forward strand.
GGAGACGCTCCTTCGCTTGCTCCACCTCATCTCGTAGATCTGTCACCCGGGCTTCATCATCGGCAATCTGCTTCCGAGCAGCAGCTTCTGAAGCCTCTAGCGCCTTGACCTCCTCTTCAAGAGTGATGATCTCATTTTGACGCTTAATAATGGAGTTTTCAGCCCCCCCACTTCCGCCACGTAATAGCCCTTCTGGCGTGAGCACCTCGCCAGCGGATGTCACAAAAGTAAGATCTGGATAAGTCTTGCGCAGCTTAGTCGCGACTGCGCGATCAGGTACGATAAGCACCTGAGTTAAAAGATGCTCCATGAGACCGGCCAACGATGAATCCACCGTGACAATATCGAGAGCCCACGCGAGCCCACCTTCCGGTAAAGCCTCCATTTGCGTCCCCTTAGAGACAGGAAGGAAAGTCTCAGGAAGAAGAGCGGCAGCACCGCGCTTTTTCTCGACTAAACGATCAATGATTTCGTTCGCCATCTCATCATCACGCACCAAGATTGCCTGCATGTGAGAGCCTAAAATAGCTTCCACTGCGGTCGCGTATTCGTCAGGAGCTTTCAGATGAGATCCCAACACTCCTTTTAGCGCTGGCTTAATGAGCTCTGGGTCATTGAGACCTTTCAGCACCGCTTGTGTCCCCTTTTGAAGGCCTTCCCCGCTAGCCACTAAGTCACGTAAGACATCGAGCCGAGAACTCTTCTTTGAAAGATCACGTTGGATTTCCTGAGCCGACTTACGTGCTGCGTCTAGAGTCCCTCGAATCGTTTGAAATTCACGCTCAGACTGCTCCTTAGCCTCTTCCAGCTGTGGAAGGCGCTGTTGATGCTCCTCGAGTCTTTGAGCCATCGCATCCCGATCTTCACTCGCCTTTTCCAGCTCTCCGCGGAGACGCTCGGACTCATCACTGAGCTGCTTCATACGCTCCTTATTGCCCTCCATCTGGGCGAGTGCACTTTCGATCTTAGCCTGCGAAGACGCGATGATGGTCTGAGAAGAATTTGCTTCACCGCGAGCTCGCCGAAGTTGAGCCTCCAGCTCCTGTCGTTTATCGACAGTGTGCCGAGTCGCCGCTTCCCGTTCTTGAGAGATCTGCTGTTGATTTTGAATCTTCTCTTCGAGATCAGCGAGAGCCGTCTGGCTCAGTTCAAGATTCTCCTGCTGCTCTTCCAAGCGCGCTTTCGTCTCAGAAATCTCTTTTTCATTCTGCTGTAGCCGCTCGCTCAACTCTCCCTTTCGCTCGTCATTAAAAGCAATGCGATTAGTCGCAGATTGAACCGCATTCTGCTTCTCCGAAAGCCCCTGTCGAAGTCCAGAAAGCTCAGCATCAAGAGCCTGAGCCCGGTCCCGCGCTTCGACCACCGCTCTCTCATGTTGCGGCATATCAGCCTCGATGAGATCGCGATTCTTTTCTAATGAGGCCAGCGACACTCGCAACTCCTCACGCTCAGCGGTGAGTTGTTCAAAGACGCGATGACTGAGGTGAGTGTCTAAAATATGAACATCTTTCGAAAGAGCCTGATAGCGGCGAGCCTTCGTCACCTGACGCTTCAGCGAATTGATACGCCGCTGCTGCTCCGCGAGGACATCGGAAACACGAAGGAGATTCCCTTCAGTATATTCCAGCTTACGCAGCGCATCCTTTTTTTCCTTCTTGGACTTCGTGATCCCGGCCGCCTCTTCGAAGACTTGACGACGATCCTCTGGCTTCGCCGAAAGAAGCATATCGATCTTCCCCTGCTCCATGATAGAGTACGAAGAGCGCCCGATTCCGGTGTCCATGAAAAGATCACCAATGTCTCGCAATCGACAGCGGGTTCCATTGATAAGATACTCCGACTTTCCATCACGATAAACCCGCCGAGTGACCCCCACCTCATTACGATCAGTTTTCAGCGCCTCCTCACAATCGGCGAGAGTTAACGTCACCTCCGCCATGCCAAGGGCCTTTCGTTTTTCGGCTCCGTTGAAAATGACGTCTGCCAT
>CALGMJ010000048.1 GCA_937958875.1 uncultured Verrucomicrobiales bacterium
GAAGACCGGTGCCGCTTCTCCACCAACACATTCCATCCGCCCCGGCGTCTGAGGCAGGGTGGCGAGATGCTTAATAACATCACGAATTCGCAATCCCAAACCTGCGGCAGCTGCTACGGCAGCGACGGCATTGAGCACATTAAAGCTCCCGATATTTGGGAGCCTGACCAAATAATCACGCCCACGTGCAGTAAGAGCAAACTCCTGCCCGTAAAACTGAGGACGCACCTCGCTCGCATGAAGATCAGCCTCAGGACTAAATCCGAAAGTGACTACTTTGAGTTGATTTGAAAATTCTTCGATGAGTTTTTGACCATACGGATCATCCATATTGATCACCGCAACGCCATCGGAACCATTCTCTGCCATCCGCACAAAAAGGAGACGTTTCGCCTGATAATATGACTCCATATCACCATGGTAATCGAGATGATCTTGAGTCAAATTCAGGAACACTCCGACCCGGAATTCAATTCCCTCCACCCGAGCTTGCTCGAGCCCATGAGAGGACACCTCCATGGCCACTGCGCGACAGCCATTACTGACCATGGTGTTTAAAATTTTCTGCATCTCGAGCGCACCCGGCGTCGTGTGGGAAGCGTCGGTAAAGCCAGAGCCATCATGCACTTTAACGGTACCGATCATTCCGCAATGAACCATGGACTCCTCAAGGATATGACGGAGAAAATGAGTAACCGTCGTCTTCCCATTCGTCCCTGTCACCCCGATAACTCCCATCTGACTGCCTGGATGCCCAGCGAACTGAGCAGCGAGCCTAGCCAAAGCAATCCGAGTATCGAAACTCTGAATCCAGAGACCATGGTACTCCGGAGGACGCACCCGCGTGGAAACAATCGCGGCAGGTTCTTTCTCGATCACTTGATCGATAAAATCATGTCCATCAACAACACTTCCCTTCACCGCAACAAAGACAGAAGAAGAGTCCACTTGACGCGAGTCATCAGTAACCTGCGACACTTCCACATCCTCAATACGGAGGGAATGAGCTTCGTGGAGAACAGATAGGAGATCAGAAAGGCGCATTTGATTAGTTGGAGGTAAGAGCGGCATCTTCGACGATTGGCTCAGTGGGAGTAATATTGAGGCGAGACGCGACTCGGGATGCAACTCGGGCGAAAACCGGGGCCGCTACGGTGCCACCTCCGATTTTTTCATCAGGTTCAGTTTTCTGTGGGTCATCGATCGTGACGACACAGACAAACTTAGGATCGTCAACCGGAAGCATGCCCGCAAATGTGAGCGCGTAGCGGTTGGTGTTATACTTCTTTTCCTCGGGAATGTATTTCCAAGCCGTCCCTGTTTTTCCACAGAAACGATAACCCGGGACTTTCGTTTTACGGGCCGTCCCTTTCAGGGCGACTTGCTCAAGAGCGCCACGCATATTACGGGCGGCAGATTCATTTAAGATGCGTCGGACCATGTGCACGGGCGTGGTCTGGACTTCCCGGCCGTTATTGGCAATGACAGCCTTCACTAATCTTGGCTTCAAAAGTTTACCTCCATTCGCGATCGCCGAGTAAGCCATGGCAATCTGCATCGGAGTGACATTTAAACCGTAACCAAAGGTCGCAGAGGCAAAATTCTGTGGATAGCGAGGCTCAGTGACCGATCCTGAAATTTCTCCTGGAAGCGGAAAACCAGTCTTCTGGCCAAAACCAAATCCATAGAGATATTGATAAAACTCCTTCTGCCCCACCATCTCTGAGAAGAGGAACGTTCCCGTATTGGATGACTTCGCCAAGACCATATCGAAAGAAAGATCTCCATATTTATGGTGATCCCTCACCGTAGTCCCCTCAGGACGTCTAATCCTCCCCCATCCACAATGAACTTCAGTCTGGCGAGTCGCTTTCCCTTCATTCAAAGCAGCTGACATTCCGACAACCTTCATCACAGAACCCGGCTCATAGACTCCCTGCCAAGCAAAAGCAGACCAAGCTTTACTGACATTTTCACGGAGGTTGAGATCATAGTGAGGACGATTCGCCATCGCTAAGATATCCCCTGTCTTGGGCTCGATGATCACGATGGTGGCGTGCTTCGGCTCATAACGTTCGCAAACCAGCGACAGCTCTTCCTCGACGACGGACTGAATCCCGATATCGATCGAAAGACGCACATGCTTCCCAAGTAAAGGCGGAACAACTGCCGCGGACTCCGTGAGAAGAACATGACCTTTTGCATCCCGCTTCAAGGTGCGAGAACCATCTCGTCCCCGAAGGTATTCATCCATCGATTTCTCAATCCCAGCCTGCGGCAGTCCTTGAGCATTTAAAAAACCAATAATATGTGGAGCAAGACTAGACATCGGGTAGCGTCGCTCCTTCGAACGCTCAAAACCGAAACCCTGAATATGAGAGCTAGCGAGTAGCTCCTCGATACGACGAGCATCATCCTCTCGAATATCTTTCTGAAGTACGATACGCATGCGACCACGCTCGATCTTTTCACGCAGCGCTCCTGCAGGAACATTAAGCTCTCGCCCCAGCAATTCTGTCGCGAGCACTAGATGCTCACGTAAAATTTGACCAGGCTCCATGGGACCGATGATATCCCGTTTGATTTTTTTCAACCGAGCACGGCGTGTTTTAGAGTCAATGACATTCCAGTCTGCAGCCTGCCGCGCAAAGTCATAGACAACAGCCTTTTCCGTGATGACTGAGTTCTTAAGATGCTTCCCGTCAGCAATCAGAGTCGCTAATGGGCGATTTTGAGAGAGCGGCTCATTGTTCCGATCAACAATGAGTCCACGAGAAGCAGGCTGCACCTGATTCACTCTAAAGCTTCCAGGAACCACTCCCGCGGAGGTCTTACGATCCCATGACTGAAGCATCAGAAGTCGACCTGAGAGCGCACTAAGCCCGGCCACCAATAACAGGCAGACGAGCAGTGAACGAAATCTTAAGGCCTTATCCATTTTTCTATCTCATCTTTATCGGGACGCTACCGCATCATTAGGCGCGCTCCGGGTTTCTTGATAACGCTGGATCCAGCCAGCAGGAATCGGCTCTAGGTCAGAGCCACTCGTAGCGAGATATTGACGGAGACGAAACACTCCCAGAGTCTCATCGATATCGGCTTGATGCTCAGTGATCGCAACACGGTGATCATCCATCCTACGCTGAGAACGCTCAATCTCCTTCCGCAAGGTGATCTGTTCATTTTTAACAATGACAAAAAAGATCCCTCCCACGCAGATAATCATCAAAGCCACCGCAAGAACAATGAGTGCGGAAGCATTGAGGTTTGGTGTTTTTTTTCGGTGATTTTTTGCAGGCATAATATCAAAGGAAGTGATGGTCAGAGCCGCTCTCCCACACGGAGGCGGGAACTACGGGCTCGGGCATTTTTTTCGATTTCGCTTCCGCCAGGAGCGACTCCTTTTTTCGTGAGCAGCTTATAGCGGAGAGCTGGGTTGGGACGTGGCGCAGGCCACTCAGGGCGGTCGATCTCGACCTGGGACGTCTCGCGAAAGTATTTTTTGACGATACGATCTTCGAGACTATGGAAAGTAATGATGGCTAGCCGTCCTCCGGGCTTCAGCAGATCCGCAGCGCTAGCTAGAAAAGTTTTCAGCTCACCGAGTTCATCATTTACGGCGATGCGAAGAGCTTGAAATGTTTTGGTAGCAGGATGGGTGCGACCACGGCGACCACCGAGAAGCTTCTCGATTCCATCTGCAAGTTGAAGCGTTGTCTTAAACGGAGCCTTCTCTCGCTCCGCTACGATCCAGCGGGCGATTCGGCGTGATGCCTTTTCTTCTCCGAGTCGGAAAATCAAATTCGCAAGATCTGTCTCAGAGCTTTCATTCACCAGATCTGCTGCCGTCACTTCGCTCTCCCCCATCCGCATATCGAGCGGCCCATCATGGCGAAGTGAAAACCCACGCTCTGGAGCATCAAAATGCCAAGAGGAGACCCCAATATCGAGAAGGATTCCATCAACGAGTCCCCAATTCCGCTCTGCAGAAATCTCTGCTATCTGACTAAAACGTCCGCGCACACACTCGAAGCGATCTCCATAGGAAGCGAGGCGTTCACTGGCATATTTACGGGCGTCGGCATCACGATCGATCCCCTTCACCGTGGCTCCTGTTTTCAAAAGCGCTTGAGAATGCCCTCCCCCACCAAGAGTCCCATCAATGAAAATTTTTCCTTCACCCGAGGCTAAGAAATGAATGACCTCCTCTTTTAAAACCGAGAGGTGATAGAACTCCTGCTCACTATTCTGAGAGTCTGAAACTGAGAAACCCGCCATCTCCGGTACCGGCCCATAAGGCAGGGACCAATGGTTGAAGCTGCTGGACCCGAAGAAAGGACCGGGCACCGGAATGGCAAAAGGGTTCATCTGAAGGTGTTCAAAATCGTTTTTAAAATGGGTTTTAGGAAAATGGGTTAGCCAATGCTGAAGAGATCCTTGAACTGAGAAAGCTCGGCGGCCTGCTTGGCAAGCATCGCGTCGTGATTCTCTTCGTTCAGAATTTCGATGAATTCGTCCTCGGTGTACTCGAGACAGACCTTTCCTGGCTGAGGTAGTCCTGCGTGATCGGCCAGACTTTTGGGAATCGTGAGCTTCCCTTGGCTGTTGATCTCGACTCGATGACAATGGCTTTTGAAGTAGCGACGAGCAGCATCCCGTTGTGCGGGCTGTCCCTCGAAGCGTGGCAGATTCTCGATCTCGTGCAGCTTCCGCTCGTAAGCCTTGCTGAAGTAAGCGCGAACCACGGGCTTGCCGTGAAGCTCGGTCGCCATGAGACGAAGAACCTCCCCTTCTGCGGGTCTCCAGTCGGATGGCACCGCCACCCTCAACTTCGCGTCCAGCTGGTGCTGAACGAAGGTCGAAGTCTTGTGCTGAGTGCTCATAAGTATCCAACGGGTTTCTCGCGATTCCAGATGATACCCTAGAGTACACACGAGTGTCAACGAATGACCTGCACTCGTACGCAACTAAATATGGAAATTCCCAAGCCACCAAAGAAGTTGGCACATTATTTAACTTTCCTTAAACATCAAGGAAGAAGTTATATTCTGCAAAACATGAATTCTTAGAGGCTCTATGGCTGACTTCGCTGACAAGCCTAAAAGACCTCTATCTGATAAACAGAGATGATACATTTAGACGCCTCTTAGGAAGCTCAAGGACATCTAGTTTCGGTCAGCGGCACCATACCAGAAATGGAAAGCCCACCTTTTTACTAGGTGGGCTTTCTCGATCCTTTCGCCAAATGAGAAAAGGTTCATAAACAGATCCATCTCCCCTGCCCGGCATACGCGCAGC
>CALGMJ010000049.1 GCA_937958875.1 uncultured Verrucomicrobiales bacterium
TTTGGCCTCTTTCCAGTTCTTTGTTTTGAGGCTCTCTCGCCGATGAGTTTTATTCCCGTTCAGCGGTCCGGTGAGGTGAATCGGATACCGTCCGTTGAAGTGGTAAACGCCTTTTCGGCGGATGGTTTGGGGAATCTTTGGCATGTCGTCAGAATCGCTTGGTGTGACACTCTGGTGTGACATACAGGATTCTAACGCTTTGTTTGATAGTAGTTTAGCTGATTTTCAGCGAGTTAAAGAAGAATGGCGGAGAGGGAAGGAATTGAACCCACCAAGGACAGATTGCCCTTCAACGGTTTTGAAAACCGCGGCGACCACCAGGCACACAGCACTCTCCGCAACGAAGATCTACTGCGGGGGAGGAAAATCAATGAGAATTCTTCGGATTCATTCGCTTTCTGAACCTAGGGTGAGATCGTCCTGAGTCCAGAGCTTGCCATCCGGGCCTCGGGAGTGAAGATCCATGATTTGTGAGCTGATCGAATGAAAGCGGTAGGGAGCCCCCCAACGGTCTAGGAGCTGACCGTCAGTCACAGCTGAGGGAGCGAGAAAAAAGACCTTTTTATGATTTCCTCCCTGCAACGCTGCGACAATTTCGCTGTTTTCTACACCGACGGGATTTTCTCGATAGAGGGCTCGGTAGTGGCCGAGAATGTTGGCGATTATTTCAAGATCTCGGAGAGGATTTTCTTCCGCTTGATGAAGCGTCTGACTGAGGCTCCAGGCTTGATGCCAAATGACGGCTCCATCGCGATAACGGGTGAAACGAGGGTCCTCATTGCTGTGGTCAATCTTGGCTTTACTCGGTAGAGGAGACTCAGAAGGGATCGACTCGTTTATTCCTTCTGGTGTGGGTGGCTGTGAAGATGAGGTCTGCTCTACTTCAGCGGATCGATTTGTTTCGTTTTCTGAATGCTCTGATTTTGTGCGTAAAAAAAAATACCAGATAGAAATCAGACAGACCAGGACAGTCACCGCTCCCGCAGTAACAGCCATTGCCTTTGAAAGGGGGCTAGCGAACATTTCTGACGACTCTAGGTGCGCTTAAAGCTTAAAGAAACCCGAGAGTCGAAGAGCTGAAGGGGTCATCGAATCGATTCAAGTTCGGAAAGATGGTTTGCATCTCGGCGCTGTTTGCAGGGACGTCAAACCAGTTTGCGAGTTTGGCACAGTATTGATCGACCGAGGTCGTTGGAATCCAACGGCCTCGAGTTCCAGCAGGAACGTCATCGCTACCAGCGACGGCGAGCTCAGGGAAGGTTCCGAATAGCTGGCCTCCATTGACCGCACCTCCGAACATGAAACAATGAGTTCCCCAAGCGTGGTCTGTGCCAGCGGTTCCAGGATCATTACTGTTAGGCGTCCAAGTACGATTAAAATCAGAGGCTTGGAATGTAGTCACTTGATCGTACTTGAAGTCACCATCCCCGAGATCAGCTTCTTTGATTTCCAGCTCTTTCAAGGTGGCATTAAAGGCGCCTACGGCGCGATCGAGCTTTCCTAAGAGATTGCCAAGATCGGCATTGATATCCTGATGGTTATCAAAGCCGGCAAAGTCGACGAAGAAAATTTGGCGCCGATTACCGAGGCATTTACGTCCGGTGATGAGTTTGGCAATGGCTTTGAGTTCATCGGCGACGTCACTGTCATTCGCAGCATAACTGTCAAAGATACCGTCGATATCCAAATTGATTTGTGCAGCTACCGCAGTGGATTGATTGATGATTTCCTCATTTTCTCGAGCACGACGTACGACGGCAGCGTATCCTTCTTCGAGGAGGTGCGCATTGCTATAGCTCATCATGCGTTCGAGCGCTTTGAGCCGTAGGCCGGTGTCATTATTCCGGTATGTCCGGTCCTCTCCTACTCCTTCGAAGGCATCACTATAATTATTACCAAAGCTCGTCAGCGAGATCGCACCAGAAGAGGTGACGCTGTAAGGATTCTCAGTGCCACCATTCATGAGCTGATTATTTCCCGCAGCGGTGATGAGCATGGAGGTCTGAGTTTCAGGGTTCCAGGTGGAGTGATAGAGTTCGGCAACCCGGGCACCCCAGCCAGAACGATATGGCTGATCTGAAATCGAAGACATCCATTCCGTGACTTGGTCCGAGTGGGAAAAGAGCTGTCGAGGCAGGGTTACGGTATCGTAATTCGCCGTTGTGGTTGGATGAGCGAGCGTTCCTACATTGGTTAAAAATGAGGCTTCTTCGGCATTAAACATGGCAGCCAGATTTGACATTTCTGGGTGGAGGCCGAACTGCTGATCCTGCTCAGAAGGAAAATTGATTTCCGTGCTAGCGGCATTCACTTCATTTTCAGCAATGGCGACGACTCCTCGATCTGAGAGGTAGTTCCCCTTCTGCGGATTCCCTCCGATGGGGATGAGGACATTATTCATGTCACAGCCACCACGCAGAAAAATACAGACCAAAGCTTTATAGTCTGAGCCCACTGAGGTGACAGAGGCTGCGGCGGAATTGATGAGCTGAAGCTGGGCGACGGTATTGATCAGAGATCCGAAGCCCATCGTACCACAGCTACCTCGAGCTAGAAACTGACGGCGGGAAAATCGAGAAAGGTCAGGCATGATAGAAGAGGTTATTTTTTAATCTGAAACTCCGGAGAGATGGTGATGAGATAGACTGCATCTCCGACTTTGCGGCGTAGATCTTCTTCGTCATTCACACCATTGTATGGGTTACTATGGGCATGAACGGCGTCGATGATGAGTTCGCGCGGATTTTTAAGAAGATCATTTCCAGGAGGGCCATTAGGATCTTCGTCATCTGTAGAGTCATAAGGATATTTCTGCTTCAGATATCCTAGAGTAAGGCGGCGATCGAGTTCATCGACGAGAATTTCATCCGCAATAAACTCACTGCTACGCTCGGCAGTCGGAGCAGGCTCAGTGGCAGGGTAGAAGGCAAGGGCGAGGCCGTCACGATCGAGGCGGATGCGATCATGATCATCGACGCTCGTGTCGGTGACACCAAAGGCTATACGCTGACGAGCGGTATCGTCTACGAGAGGATCAGACTTCACCCCCCTGTTTTCGCGAGAAAAGTCTTCCAGGAAATTGATATTACGGATGATGTCAGGCTCATTGGCGAGTTGAAGCTCAGGAGCGACTAAGCCTGCGGCGGCGATTGCTCCACCAGGGGTAAAGTCGGGTAAATACCAGTTAAAGACTGAGGGCTGAGCCATGGGGTTCATCTGAAGGCCAGATGAGTCAGCGACAATGCTATCAGCCACTAAAAATCTAAGATTACGCTCCTGATTCGCCAACTGCTCAGCTGAGTAACCGTAGAAATCAAGGTAAAGCTGAGGGTTACTAAAGTCTCCGGGCTGACCGACGAATGGCTGTTCATCGACCGCTGGCGCGACAATGGGGAGGTAGCTGATGCCCCGAAGGCTGCGGAGGACTTGAGTGAAGCTTTCGAGCGGTGATTTTTTCATCCCGAAGACATTGTCATTCAAGTCTGGGACTCGGGCGGCAGAGTCGAGGAGGATGGCCCGGAGAGTGAGGCCTAGATCTCCTTCACTTTCACGGAAGACGGTAGCGACACGGTGAAGATACTCGCGGGATGGGTTCGATGTGGTGAAGCGCTGAATCAGCCTGCGGGAAATGAAGGCTGGGGTGCTGCGGTGACTGTGAACCATGTCATAGTCCGGCAGACCATCTCCAGGCTTGCCAGCGAGCCAATCAACGGCGGCTTCAATGTCGGCAATTCCCTGCTCGGTAGAATTCGTCAAGCCGGTATTATCAATGGTCACACCGGCAAAGTTTTTCACTCCCAGATCATGGAAGGCTCCAAACATTTTCATAGGGTAGCTGTAGTGAGTATTGAAGTGGCCATCTCCGCTCTGGTTACGATTAAAGGTATTATTTTCAGGGATGTCTTCAAAGGGGACCCCACCCCAACGAGGCGGATCACTGGTGCTAACCCAGTGGCGAAAACTCTGCCCGGTAAGAATGCGAGCAAACTCACGAATATCATCATTATCGTACGTCGGAACAGGAAGACCTTCGGCATCTAGGACCAAGGTGCCATCATCCCAAAGTTGGAAGAGGCCAATGGAGAAAAGCTGCATGTTTTCACGCGCCAGATTTTCATCAGGAAAGACATCATTTTCACCATCGCCGTCTAGATCTGCGGCGCGTTGGTTTTGAAGGCTCGAAAGCCATTTCCCCATAATGGGACTCCAGTTCACGAACCCAAGAATATCCCGGTAGTGGTTAAAGGCATGGTGGTTCAACTGATCTTGGTAGTTATCAGCTCCGAACGGTTGGCTACGAATAAACGGGGCTTCGGCACTGACAACGACGATCTGCTGCAGGGCGAATCCCATTTTCTGACGAAGTTGATCTCTGGCATTCGCCATCATCTGCCAGGAAACGCGACGGCGATGACGAAATGGAGGTCTGAGGCCGAAGTTGTTTCGTGAAGCGAGTAGCAGGTCACGACGGGTCAGGGGATACTGTTCTGTGATATGCCAATGCTCAGGATTGGCACTCTCACGATTCACGGAAGGCCACGCAGTCGGGACGGTAGGGGTGTCATGAATATCATCAGATGGATTTCGACCAGGATCGTAGGCCCCGCGGAGGAGGTAGTACTGTCCAGATGTCGCAAGATGGTAATCGAGCAGATAAGTCTGCTGCATGGCCATCTGCCCGTCCATCCAAGCGGCAAAGGCATCGACTCGATGGTAATCAGGATTACTAAGTCGTTCTTGCTCGATCATTGAGACGAGGAGGTTCACCTCTTGATCATCGGCTCCAAACGTTGCTTGATTTAAGAAACGTCGTACTTCTGATTCTAACTCCAGCCCAACGAGCTGTGGAAACTCGGCCGAACCGGGGATGGTATCTGGTGCTGGCGGTCCTGGAGAAGCCGCGGAGCCATCGAGCTGTTGGAAGATGGCCCAGACTTCGCCCGCAGGAAACTGCTGACTGTGGAGATTTAAATAGAGCGATGACTCGCCATTCTGAAGAAAGAGTGAATCAATAATCACCTGCTTGCTGGCAGGGCCACCATTGGTAGGGACAGCACCTGAAGAGAGGGTCAGATCCCAGAGATGATCTTCGATCGGGTCGTTGATAATTTCCCCCGCGTCATCAATGATGGGGAAAATGATCGTCCCTGGAACTTCACCGCTGACAGTGGCGTTACTTTTATGGACGTGTGAATCCTGCTGAAGGAAGACGTAGTCCGTGGGAATATTAATATCACCAGTGGTGAGAAAGATCTTAGTACGAGGACCATTTAACTTCGCAGAGGCAAAGCCGGTCACTTCAGAAGTCGCACCAGGCTCTGGGGTGAAATCACCTTTGAAAATGATGAAGTTATCGGGATGTTCAGGGAGATCAAAGAGCTGGATCGAGGCGCCATTGAGTGCAGGGGCGATGGTATATTCACCAGCTTCGGCTTCTTCGATGGCGAGATTGAGTGTCTCTGGGTATTCGTTCTCTTGGTCGAACAAGGCACGGATGGTGAGCTTCTTAGACATTTCACCAAATTCAAAATGCACTTGGTTGGTGATGATATTCCCTAGCTCATCGACAATTTCGTAGTCCTCTGCTTCTGCAGCTTCTTCACCCGCGCTCCCAACGAGGGAACAACAAGTGCCATCACAAATGGTGGCCGTGTTTCCAGTGGCCGCGAGGGGCTCTTGACACAGATTAATGGTGACGGCGGCAAGTGAGCCGGTCCGGGTAATAGTGACCTCGGCGTGGTCCGCATTTGGGAAAGGAGTATTTCTTTCGAAGGCTGCGACGTCTGAAGCCTGAAGGCTGAACTCGGATAGACTTACGGCAGGATCAAGAGCAGTAGAAAGGCGAGTCATATCATCCTCTCCAGGGACAGAGTTGGCATCGAAGAAGAGATACGGCTGGTGCTTGGAGAGTTGGATTTCATCCCAATCAGAAATTCCGTCGCCATCCTGATCTCCATCGGTGATCTGGAAACGGAAGAACTGACCTTCATCCCCTGACTGAAATCCCGCAGTGTTATTCTGAAGGTAGCCTGAGCCAGAGATACTGCCTTCAGTGATTTCCCAGGCATCTAGGATGGCGCGCGGAGTATTAAAGAGCTGAAAAGCTTGTAGGGAATCAAATTGATCTACGTTCTGATCCCAAAAGAATAGATCCTGTGCAGACCCGATGAGAGCGCCCATGCTATCGGTGACGTAGAGATCAAAACGTTGGCGGTCTACGGAACGTTCTCCCTGGGGAGTCGAATAATTAAACCCTTCGGGGTCAAAAGTTCCGACAAGTTCGATCCGGTAGGTCTGATCAAAGTTAACCTCGATTTCAGTCTGGTCTCCTCCTCGGCCAGCACGGATGAGGGCCCGGGTGAAGTTATTGGCAGATTCCATGTCGATCCGTGGTCCACGTTGAGGAGGATCCGTCGCTTCGTTCTGAAATACCATCACCACCTGCTTATGGTTCGCTTCCATGTGGACGAGCCAGGTGGCGTAAAAATGTTGATCCATCGCCGTAGCGAGAGGAAGGGAGACATTTTCACTATTAGGAAAGAAACGCTCGGCGGCGCCACTCATCCCGGGGATGCCTGTAACGGGAGTGCCATTATTTGGCCAGAGAACGCCAGTCTGTCCGGCGGTATCATAATCATGAATGAGGACGGGAGATTCTGGCTGAGGAGCTGCTAGCAGAATTGCGGGCGCGAGAGCAGAGTTGGGAATCAAGATGGGCTCGCTCGCAGATGGAGGAGTCCAGGCGAGTTGGCAATGAGCTTGAGGAACAGAAGCCAGATAACGAACTTCGAGTAAGTAAGATTCTCCCTCGATTAGATTTACGGGAAGGGATTGTTGATTTTCATAAGCATTCCAGACCCCGGGGCGGAGATCCGTCTGGCTGCTGAGAACATCGGCTATTTTGCTAAAGCCTGAGGGGAAACCGGTCATGCTGATCATGAGCTCGGCAGCGCCAGCCGATGAGAGAGAAAATTGATAACTTCCCGTTTCCGGTGCTACCACGCGGGCCCGAAGACTTCCGCCGAAGCCGGTATTTATCGTCGGGATAATTTGAAATTGGGACAAGCTTTGTTGTCCGGATGGGCTTGCGGGAAAGTTTGTGGTGCCGGTGAGGCTAGAAAGCTCATTTCCTGAGATATCTGCCCAGAGTGAATGCGAGACGCCTCCCTTTACCGTTGAATCATCTAGGCCGGTTACCGCTAGCTGGACCATCTCACCCGTTCCAGAAACACCAGGACCAAAAGCGGAAAACGCCTCTGGAGCTCCACTGAGCTGAAGCTGATACCATTTACCAGCCTTAGTCGGCATCATGATGGTAACCGAATCCTCGGTGAGGCCGACAGGGCCATTCCTCGGAGAATCCCTTTCAGAGTAAGGATCAGTCCCTGCGGCACACTCAGTGAGATTATCGAAAGTATCGCCATCATCATCAACTAGTGGGAGGGCATTTTGGGCACCATACTGGAGCTGCCAGACGTCGGAGAGACCGTCATTGTTCAGATCGACTGCACCTGAGGGCAAGAGTGTCCCCCAAAGAACACTCAAAAGTAATAGTTGAGAAATTTTAGTAGCTGACAGCATTACAAGAGCAGAGATTGATGAGGAAGACACAGCTTCCAAGAAGTCTGAGTTAAGCGGAAGTCATCAAATACTAAAATGCAAAAAAAATACTATAGATACTGGACTATCGGGCAGTGTTGTAAAAAAGTGGTTATCTTCGGGGGGGCAGTGGCTGATTTCGGGCATAGGAGGCAAATTTGTCTTCGATGCTGATTTTCTAACAGAATCTAGCCATTGAGGCTCTTGGGATTACTGATACGGGGTAGGCCCTATGTAGCCAAGAAGGTTAAATTTTCTTAATTACCTTGAGATGCCTGAGTTGTTAGAGTCAGGACCGCTCAGCGTTTCATATTTTCGATTTGCTCTTGGAGTTGCTCTTTTTCGCTTTGAGATAAGGAGGAGTTCACCACTGTTCTCGTAGCCTCTTCTGCTCCAAGTAGAAGAAGATCAGCTAAAATAGCATTGGCCGAGTCTAAACGAATTCCCTCGTCAGGGATGGTATTTAGCAAATCTAAGGCGTAGCCGGGATTTGTTTCAACAACACCTGTAGCCACTCGAGTAATCGCCTCGTTATATGCTCCGTTCTCTGGAAGGTTGAGGAGCCAATGATGTGCTTTTTCAGGGTCTGTTAAATACCAGTTTTTCGCAATCGTCGCGAGTGCCTCTGCCCGAATCTCACCTTCTGGAAATTGATCTAGCGAAGCGGAGGCTGCCTCAGGATGATCTGCAGCTAAGGGATCAATGATGAAGCGTAACATTGCATTTCGATCTTCATGATTCGCTTCCACTTCGACTGCATATTTGAGTGCTTGGGCAGGATCCTGCTGAGCCCATCGTCGGATGGTGCTGCCTAAAGCTTCTTGCTTAACAGCAGGATCAGCGAGCGTCTCGACCCACTGGAAGGCCGCCACTGGATCCTTGATCGCTAGAGACTCACCGATAATTCCTGCCATTTCAGCACGGATCGCAGCAGGCATTTGATCAATCTTTTGTGCCGCATCTTCCGGCTTATTATAAGCAAAATGGTGAGCCGCTGCCTGGTAGAGAGCATCGCGTTTACGACCGGAAGGTTGATTTCCGATCCATTGAAAAGCCTCTTCAAGATGATGAATACTCCACTCTCTTGCGACGACCAGCTGGATCTCATCTCGTGCTCCAAATTCAGGTAAATGTTTCAGAATAGCGGAAGCTTTTTTGGGGTCATACTGAGCCACTCCTGAAACTAGAGCGGACAGACTTTGATTTTGAGCGACTCCTTTCTCAGTTTCCTGAATCCACTGAATCGCTTTATCAGGCTCCCTCTTAGCCATCTCATTGATGATCGAATAACGCAGGAGGTCCTCGATCATCGGGTGAGATGTAGCAGCTAATAAACGCATCGCCTCATCAACATCTCTTCCGGCAATTTCGTACGAAAGTCGCTGTAACAGGCGATGCCGGTGTGCGTCATTAGGGAGATCTTTCCAATAGACTAAAGCTTCATCGACTGAATGCCTCGCCCAAGAAGACACTAAGTCATCTCTCACTTCAAAAAATTCAACAGAAGTGAGTTGAGCCCCGGCCTGCTTAATCGCTTCTTCTGGATCAGTCTCTGCCCACGTCTCAAATACAGTACGAAGTGCTACCTGACGACTTGGAGAATACGGGAGATTCTTTAGGTAAGCTAGAGCTTGTTCAGGCGATTCTCTAGCCCACAGAGTCACACTCCACTTCAGCTGGGCAAGATCCACGTTAGTGAAATCTTGCTCTAGCTGCGAAATGGCGTGCTGAGAAGAATCTGCCGGAGAGGTCCGGCGAATCTGTATAGCAGGGGAGGAATGCTCCTTCTCATTCTGCTCAATCGGCCTTGAACGTAATTGATCGTTCAGCCCATATCCTGAGAAGAAGCAAACTACCCCCGCGATTGCGACGTTTTGAAACTTGAAACGTTTCCCCATTGATTCAGGAGCAAAATCTAAAAAGTGACGTTTGTCGCTGGATAAAACGTCCTTCCGATTGGCTCCTTGTCGGTATTATAACATTTCCGATAACGATCAAATGGCCGGTAAACTGGTGACCACCAGAGAGGTGACTCCTTACCGTCTGTATTCACGAAAGTGTCTCTCTTACCATTACGATTAAAGGTATTATGGTAGACGTAATTTCTCGGACCAACAGGGGCATGCCTGAACGACCAGGGAGTTAGGAAGGCATGCCAACCCGGATGAGCATCAATTAATGCTTTAGGGAGATTTACCGTATTAGATTCTACAAGATTATAGCCATCATCATCAGTATGAAAGTTAATGTCCTGACGAAAATTATTTCTAATCACGACATTATATTTCGCGCCTGCTTGGATTGATACGTGTCGGATTTTAGAAGCTTGATTTGCATAAACGAGATTTGAGTCTCCAAAAATTCGGAAATAGCCTCTCCCGCCTCCACCCTTATTGTATGCTCCTTCGATATTGACGCGACGCACGGTGTTACGGCTAGAGGCAGACGAGAGATCAATGGGACTGTTCCCAGCATTTTTAACGTGAATGCTCTGAGCAAAACCATTTTTAGCAGAACCACCGAAATTGATTAGAGATACGTAAAGGTTATTGAGCCCATGGGGATTGTTCTCCATGTCATAGTCTCTCGGTTTTCTGCCGTTAGGAGCGACGTATTCAACGGTGAAGGACTCGAAGCCAACTGTGTCATCGTTATAGGCATCAAAGGCAGACGTGCCGCCAGTGGAGCGGTGATGAAATCGAAAAGTCGTTCGCCCCATCCCTTCGCCACGGATGATGACTCCGCGCTTCATAACGACTTTTCGGTAGAAATTATAGGTCCCCGCTTTACAGAGGAGAACACCTCCACCCATTTGAGCAACTTGGTTAATCTTTGAATCAATCTGCCCAGCCTGTGAAGGCCACATGGTCACTTTGGGAGCATTTGAACTGAACCATGGAATCCCTCCGCTCTTTCCGGCATTTTTCCAATTATTCATCATCCAGTAATTTCGAGAGCTGTCATCTCGATTTTGATTGATCAAACCTTGATCAAACCGAACTCCTGGATCTCCAACCTGCCGACCTTCTGCGATCGTTGAGAGTCCTGCGAAACTGAGATAGCAAGCCATCAGCCTAAACAGGACTTTGTGTATGTGTGTTATGTGGTGCATATCACACCACTATTCATTTCGAAGATGAACATTCAAGCTATTTTGTTGCAGGCAACAAAATGAAGCTGAATGACTGTCAGCGCTGAAAAGCTGTGCCTTTAATCCAGCAGATGCCCAGCATCGTCCATGAGGTATTTGGAAGCCTGCTCGACATCCTTATCACCACGGCCAGATAGATTCGCGATGATGATATCTTCCTTGCGCATGCTTCCGGCTACCTTCGAAACATAGGCCATCGCATGGGAGCTTTCGAGTGCTGGGATGATCCCTTCTGTATTGGCAAGCTCGCGGAATGCAGCAAGCGCTTCGTCATCAGTCGCGTAAGTATATTCGGCACGCCCGATGTCCTGCAGATAAGCATGTTCTGGCCCTACCGCTGCGTAGTCCAGACCTGCGCTTACCGAATGAGTGAGCTCGATTTGGCCATCATCATTCGCTAAAAGCCAAGTTTTAGAACCTTGAAGAACGCCTAGTTTACCACCTTGAAAACGGGCTGCATGTCTCTCCGGCTTAATGCCTTCGCCACCAGCTTCAACTCCAACAAGGCGTGTCTCTTCATCATCGACGAAAGGATGAAAAAGTCCCATCGCATTTGATCCACCACCCACACAGGCCACGAGAAGATCTGGCATCCGGCCTTCTTTTTCTAAAATCTGCTCACGTGCCTCCAGTCCAATGACTCGGTGAAAATCCCGCACCATCATGGGGAAAGGATGTGGCCCTAAGGCTGAGCCAAGAATGTAATGAGTGTCATCCACAGTCGCTACCCAATCGCGCATGGACTCATTTACCGCTTCTTTTAACGTCGCTTGCCCCGCTGTTACCGGGACCACCTTTGCTCCCATGAGGCGCATCCGAGTGACATTGAGCGCCTGACGTTCCATATCAACCTCTCCCATATAAACAGTGCAATCCATTCCGAATCTTGCACAAACGGTAGCCGTCGCCACCCCGTGCTGACCTGCACCTGTTTCAGCGATAATGCGCTTCTTGCCGAGACGCTTCGCCAACAGAATTTGTCCGATGGCATTGTTAATCTTGTGTGCTCCGGTATGGAGTAAATCTTCCCGTTTAAGATAAATCTTTGCACCTCCGAGCTTTTCCGTCCATCGCTCTGCGTAATAAAGAGGAGTTGGCCGCCCGCAGTAGTTCTGCAGCAGATCATCAAGCTCAGCCTGAAAAGCTGGATCAGCTTTTGCAGCCTCATAAGCCGCCCCTAGCTCGTCCAAAGGGCTCATCAAAGTCTCCGGGGCAAAACAGCCCCCAAACTTGCCATAATGTCCGGTCGCATCAGGTACTTGTGCAGTCGTGCTCACGGCGGGAACATACTCAGCTCCCAAAAAAAGGCAACTGCACGAGCAATTGCCTTTTGGTAAATTTAAAAAACTAAGAATCTAAGCTCTAACGGCGGCGGCGGCCAATGCCCGCCAGTAGGCCTAATGCGCCCAGCACGATGCTAGAAGGCTCTGGGACCACAACCGTAAAATTATCGATGAGCAGACCGTCATCAATAACAGTGCCATTATTACTAGCGGCATTATCGTCTACCCAGAGAATATAAAGGTTATCACCAGGGTTCCATCCACCTGTAGGAGTTAGATTCACACTAGGTGTACTCCCTGTAAGACCTGTAAATTCTGGAATTGCCATCCAATCGCTCCCATCACCAGCGACGCTATAAAAAGCCTGAAATCCTGGCACCTGTTCATCACCAGCATTATCTTCCACTACGAAATCATAGCTGATGCTCACCGAAGACGTTGAAGACCCACTATCATTGACCAAAGTTGCCAGAAGAGTCGTTGCACGATTTCCTGTCGGGCGAGTTTGCAGTCCCATGTTCGAGCTATTCCAGCGTGCTAAGTTATTTGTGTTACCGGGAGTATCTGAGGTCTCGTCCAATGCGCCATTAACTTGAGCCGCTGTCACCCCATCGACGATTGATGCCCAATTTGTCATTTCATCATAAGCTTGAGCCTTTTCATTTCCACTTTCGCCAGCTCCTCCCTCGAATAGATCATTTGGAGTCCCGTCACCACTAGACCAATTCATAGAAGGAGGAAGAGAGTCAAAAGTCTCAACTGCGCCAGCTGAAGTCACTGATATTGCCCCTTGGGCGACTCCAAAACAAGTAACAGCGAATATAGCAGAGAATACTTGGCGATCGAATGTGCTGACTCTTGATGGGCTCGACATATTTTTCAGGTAAAAGCAGAAATCCAATATAGCAAAATTAATGTTACAATAATTTAAGTAATATCAGAATCACTGAAGTGGACCCACAAAATGGAGCCATCGTCTTATTGATGAAATGAGCCGGCTGTTGTGGGGCACAGCCCTGAAAACGAACGATTAACCAGGCTGCCTTGGGCTGCTCAAATTTGAAGCCTCCAGCTTTGCCGGAGGCCCTTCACTTTATAAGGGGATGAAGGTTGTCGTCTGTCTTGCTCTGAGGCAGCTTAGGTGCCGATGGATATTCCTAGATTTGAAGAGATTGATTATCAGCAGACTCCTCTCGGAGAGCTAATCCTGCGGAAACGAACTGTTCTCTCACTGGATAATCAGGAGGTGTATGAGATCATTCTTGGAAACTCTTTTCTTATGTCCAGTCTCTTCACGAAGGTGGAGATCGAGCTTTCTCACTTAGGGTTGGCAGCGCTGGAGGAGAAGATTTCCAGTTCGGCCACCAAGCTGGATGTGCTCG
>CALGMJ010000050.1 GCA_937958875.1 uncultured Verrucomicrobiales bacterium
CTTTCGCTTCGTATTCAGCGTAGCGCTGCTCGAAGGCTTTTCCGTAGAGATCGTGGAGATCTGGAGTCTGGTTAGCACGGAAGAGAGTCCACTGCTGGCGCGCTTCCATACGCTTCATGAAGAGGTCTGGAATCCAGTTAGCGGTGTTCATGTCGTGGGTGCGGCGGCGCTCGTCACCGACGTTGACCCGGAGTTCGAGGAAGTCTTCGATATCATTATGCCAAGACTCGAGATAGGCGCAGCCGGAGCCACGACGCTTACCACCCTGATTCACGGCAATGAGTTGATCATTGTGTAGTTTCAGGAATGGGATGACACCTTGGGATTCCCCATTCGTGCCCTGAATATAGCCACCCGTGCCACGAACAGCGGTCCAAGAACCACCAAGTCCTCCAGCCCACTTCGAAAGGTAGGCATTTTCAGCGATGCCACGCTGCATGATGGATTCGATGGAGTCATCGACCTTGTAGAGATAGCAGCTGGAGAGCTGACTATGAAGGGTGCCGGAGTTAAAGAGTGTCGGAGTCGAGCTACAGAAGCGGCGACCTTTATAGAGATTATAAAGGCGGATGACCCAGTCTTCGGCGTTTGTTTTCTCGGCTTTGAAAAGGCCCATGGAGACACGCATCCAGAAATACTGGGGTGTTTCCATGCGGCGTTCTTTGGCTCCGGTTTTATCGACATTTAAATAGCGATCATAGAGTGTCGAGATGCCGAGGAATTCGAAGTCGAGATCCGCAGAGGGATCGAGGGCATCGGCGAGACGATCGATATCGTACTTATCAAGTATGTCCTGAGAGATGCGCTTAATTTTGACGCCGTGGAGAAGATAGGACTTAAAGTTATCGCGGTGGGCCTGCTTGAGGGACTCGATCCCATCGGTCTGGATATTCCAAGGGAGAACTTCCTCGTAGATGTATGAGAGAAGGATTCGGCCCGCGAACTTCGCCATGTCAGCATCGCGTTCCAAGAGAGTCTTGGAATTGAGAATAATGGTCTTTTTGAGATCCTGCTCGGAAATTTCGGCTCCGATCGAACGGCGGAGTTCAGTTTCGATTTCATCTTCCGCCATGGAAAGGTCGAGGCCAATGGAGGCGAACTGGATGCGCTTCTTGAGCTCTGCCCCGTCCCAAAAATTTGATTGTCCATCTTCAGTCGTAACGGTGACGAAAGACTCCTGAGCGGGATCTTCTGGAGTGATGGGATTTTCCTCACGAAGACGAGAACGCTCATCACGATAGCGAACGTAGTGGGCTGCGACCTTAAAGTGCCCCTGGCGCATGAGCTCTTCCTGCACGAGGTCCTGAACGTCCTCGATATGGACGAAGGCCTGATCGCCATTGCGGACCAAATTTGTGACCGCTTTTGCGACGGCGGCAGCGCCTCCGGTTTCGTGACGGACAGTGAGAAAAGCGTGAGCGACTGCGGTCTCGATCTTTGTCTCAGACCAAGGGACAACATTTCCATTACGACGAATGAGGCGAACGGGCATTTCGTCAGTCGGGGTATCGTTGACAGAGATTTCTCCAGTATTTTCCAAGGAGCGTTTAAAAATAAGTGATTTAGCGACGTCGTGAGCGTCGTTTTCAATGAGGGCCTTTTCGATGAGAAGATAGAGGTCGTTCTGAGAAAGCTTCAGCGTTCCACCACGCTGAACTTCATTCATTAGAGAGGCTGAAACACGATGAGCGACACTAGAAACGAAGGATCGGTTAGCATCAGAAAAGATTTGATCTTCAGGCTCCTTACGGGAGATGAGGAGATTGGTAAGTGACTCACCAATCGCGTCCGCCACATCGGCGAGAGAGAAAGTTTGCTCCTGCCCTCCACGGGTGACGGTAATTTCCGGGATGGGGGTGCGATGCTCCGTCGCGAGGGATTCGCGCCAAGAATATGGGGATGGATTTTCAGAAGAGAAACGAGTGGCGACAGTTTCTTTAAGAGCGAGGTCTTCGGCTAGGGAGATGGAGCGGTACATGGTTTTGGTGGAGGTGGTGGAAAATTGTGAAGTGTGTGGCGGAGCGGAGAAAGTTATCAGTTGGAGGTTGGAGGTCAGCGGTTGGCTATCGTTGAAAACCAGTTGCGTTATCCGTGCT
Source organism: uncultured Verrucomicrobiales bacterium (assembly GCA_937958875.1). Taxonomy (GTDB): domain Bacteria; phylum Verrucomicrobiota; class Verrucomicrobiia; order Verrucomicrobiales; family Akkermansiaceae; genus SW10. Next base: position 2,097 of record CALGMJ010000050.1, read on the forward strand.
TCTTTCGAGTTCTGGGATTGGCTTCGAGGCCGTTGATGAGTGACTGGAGCATTGGAGCTAGCTCTTTCGTTTCTGAAATCATTTGTTCCCCCTTTGGGAGAGGCTCTTTCCCTAGCTCTTTAAGAGTAGCTTGGAGAATATAGAGTTGGGTTCTGAATTCAGCGCAGGAACCCTTAGCAATTCTGAGGAAGCGAGTGAAATCTGCGGTGCTGTCTCTTTCTGAACCTTCAGCAATATTTGAAGGAATGGAAACCGAACTGCGCTCCATCTGATTACGGAGCGCATAGCTATGCGAATTACTTAAGCTAACGCAGACATCGACAGCAAGACGGGAGCTTTTTTTCCAAACTTCCAAATCCTCGAATGACCGAATCTCACTCATCTAAGCAACTGCTGACTCCTATCTTCCAACCAATAACTTCTTAGAGATCATCATCGTCGTAGCCGGCTTCTTCGAGGGAGGAGGCTTTTTGGTATTCGGTGACTTTTCCTTCGAAGAAGTTTTGCTCTTTTTTGAGGTCGATGGCTTCGGAGAGCCATGGGAATGGGTTGATGGTTTCGCCAGTG
>CALGMJ010000051.1 GCA_937958875.1 uncultured Verrucomicrobiales bacterium
AATCTTAAATACTTTCAGGATGCCTCAGCATTCTGAACCTTGTGATATTAACCTGATTGAGTTCCTTGGACCCTTTGCCGATCTTGAAGATCCACGCAAAAGCCCCGCCACGCGCCATCTATTTGATGAAATGCTCTTCATCGCGCTAGCTGCAGTTCTAGCTGGGGCGGAAGGCTTCGTCGACATGGTCAACTTTGCCAAAAGTAAAGAAAACTGGCTACGCTCCTTCCTGAAATTACCCAAGGGCATTCCTTCCCATGATGCCTTTGGGGATCTCTTCGCCCTGCTTGATCCAGAATCCTTTAACTCCGCTTTCGTTGACTGGACCCGCGGCCTGCGCGAGTCGATCCCACAGGAGGTTATTGCCTTCGATGGCAAGACCATGCGGGGCAGCCATGATCGGGCTACAGGCAAGAAAATGGTGCACACCGTCAGTGCTTGGGCCACCAGTAATCGTCTCGTCCTTGGGCAGATCGCCACCGAGGAAAAAAGCAATGAAATCACCGCCATTCCAAAGCTGCTCAAGCTCCTTCACCTTGAAGGCTGTGTTGTCACCATCGATGCCATGGGCACGCAGAAGGCGATTACAGCGGAAATCATTGATCAAAAAGCAGACTACCTTCTCTCGCTCAAAGAAAACCACGAGACGTTCTACGATGAGGTTAAAGAACTCCTGCAAGATCCCGAAACCCTAAAAGACCTCAACAAACAGGGTGCTCCACTGGAGATCCACACCACCGAAGTGGAAAAAAATCGTGGGCGCTTGGAGAAGCGTTCGTGTGTGGTCTTGGAAAAAACCGATTGGTTTCGAGAAGAGTGGCAATGGGCTGGTTTGAAGAGTCTGGTGATGATTGAGAGGCACCGCAAAGACGTCCATGAAGAGCAGTGGAGCTTGGAGCGTCATTTTTACATCAGCAGTTTGCCTGCGAATGCGGCCTCGATTTTGCAAATGACGCGCCATCATTGGGGAGTGGAAAACTCTCTGCACTGGGTCCTGGACGTCACCTATCACGAAGACGCTTCGCGCGTGAGGAAAGGGCATGCGGCCTCGAACCTTTCGACCTTGAGAAAATGGACCCTCAATCTCTTTGAAAAAGCTCCCGGAAATCAATCCATCCGACAGAAACAAAAGAAAGCTGGATGGGACCACAACTACCTCCTCAAAATCCTACAATCCTAAAAGCGATTGCCCTGCCCGAAATCTTAGGTTTGACGGAGCACTAGGCTTCGCGTTGCTATTTCTGAAGGCGATTGCCAATGCGTGGAGATTGTAAGACAGCACTGCAAGCCAGATGCAGCAGTGACATTGATCAGCGACGAAGAGGAGGCATCGACCAAGTAAAAAACCTCGGAGCAAGCTCCGAGGCATTGGACCCTACCGCGAATAAGCGACCGACAGACGACTTAGTAGACGTCGCGGGCGTAGCGTTTTTCTTTCTTAAGCTCCTTAAAGTAACTCACAGCTTCTTCCTCGCTCATTCCACCATGGGTCTGAGCAATGGTATGAAGTGCAGCGTCCACATCCTTCGCCATGCGAGACGCATCACCGCAAACAAAGAAATAAGCACCACCCTGAAGCCACTTCCAGAGCTCTTCACCGTGCTCGATCATGCGATCTTGCACGTAGACTTTCTCTTTTTGGTCGCGAGAAAATGCGAGACTGAGCTGGTTGAGCACCCCTTTCTTCTGCATCGCAGTGAGTTGCTCTTCATAGATGAAGTCAGTTGAAGCATGAGGATTACCAAAGAAGAGCCAGTTTTGACCGCTTGCCTCTGTCGCCTCACGTTCTTCGAGGAAAGCTCGGAATGGGGCGATCCCAGTTCCAGGTCCCACCATGATGACATCCTTCGAAGTATCTTCAGGAAGTCGGAAGGCCTTGTTTGCATGAACAAAAACACCTGGAAGCACATCGCCTGCCCGATCAGAGAGGAAGGTGGAGCAAACACCACCACGATCGCGACCGTGAGAATTGTAACGCACAATCGCCACTGTCAGATGAACCTCACCAGGGTGAGCTTTCGGACTGGAGGCAATCGAGTAGAGACGTGGCTGAAGCTTTTTAAGAACACCCACGAATTCTTCGGCATCAGAAAAGTCCGCAGGGTGATCATTGATAAGATCCACCAATTCACGTCCCCAACAAAAATCTTCGTACTCCTCCTTACTCCCCGCTTCTACAAGAGCTCGCAAAAATGGAGAACCAGAGGTTTTTTGCCACTTCTCAAGAAGGGTTTTGTTCAGACTGCGAATATCATAAGCCGTAATCAGAGCCTCTCGTAAAGGAGCCTCGCCACCACCAGGAATTGGTACGACTTCTTTGGTATTGAAAGGAAGGAGCTTCAGAATTTCATCAACATCCTCTGCTGGATTCTGAGGAAGAACACTCAGAGCATCACCTGCTTCATATTCAAGATCAGAACCCTCAAGCCCGATCTCGATGTGACAGGTCTCACGCTGCGAGCCTTCGCCATTTAAATTTTCAGTTTTAAGAAGCGGAGCCGGGAAAGGTTTATTTTTCCCATAAGGCTCGTCGGCATCGATGACATCGACATCAGCGACCGCAGCCGCAGAGCCTCCCATGGCCTCCATTACGCCACCTTTCCATTCTGCGAACTCATCGTCGAAATCAACATCACAATCAATGCGCTTGAACATCCGCTTTGCACCCGCTTTTTCCAGCTGCTGATCGAACTCGATGCCACACTGACAAAAATCTGGATATTCGGTATCACCTAACGCCAAAACCGAGTAGTTCACCTTAGACAGATCAGCAACGCCCTCGCCCATGAGATACTCGTGGAGTTCAGCGGCATTATCAGGTGGCTCCCCATCACCATAGGTGCTCGTGATAATAAGCAAGTTCTCTTCATTTGGCAGCTGATCGATTTCATACTGCCCCATGTCGATTGTCTTAGGCTCGTAGTTACTGGCTTTGAGGGCTTTGGCGAGTTTCTTAGAGCAGCTCTCTGCGTTTCCAGTCTGAGACCCCCAAAGGATCGTCACCGGAATCACTGGACCGGATGCAGCGGGAGCAGCACCCGTGAGAGTTTTAGCAAAAAAATCATTTAACCAAGCTCGTTGCTCGGGAGTAAAGGGTGCGCTTTCTGGGACAAGAATCTGACTCATCGTGTTGGGATCACCTGGTTTTGGTGGGGCCGGAACATGTACCGCGTCGACATCGGTTTCAAGCGTGTTTCGTGCCTGATATTCATGAGAAGACTAAATATCCATGAGTCGGATTCACATCTAGCATGCAGAAAAGTATCCAAGCTCATACAAGTCGCCTTCACCGCAAATATCCGCAGCGCCTAAAGAAAAGACTATCCTCAGCCCTCTATCAACACCTTCTACTTGTCGTCCCTATCGGCTTCGGCCCTGCTCAAGTAATTCCCGCAATTCGCTTTTGAGTCTGCTGAGCACGGCCGGATTTGCCTCCGCGACATCATTTTGTTCCGCTGGATCTTCAGACAATAGAAACAACTGATACTCAGGCACGGGAACGTTTTTGAGTTTTTGTTCCACCGTGGTGTTCCGTGCTTTTCTCTTTGGATGATGCGTCAATTTCCACTCTCCAGAACGATAGCCAAAAACTCCTCGTCCACCATTGTCCTGCTGAACGAGGTGACCTCTCCCCTTTCCTTCTTTCTTACCAAGAAGAACATCACTCACATCAAAGCTATCAAGAAAGGCATCTTTCGGGATAGCGGTCTCGGTTAAGCGAGCAAGACTGGTCGCCACATCAATGGTGCAGACCATCTTCTCAGACACTCCCGCTGGAATTCGGCCCGGCCAAGAAGTGACGAATGGAGTTCGTGTCCCTCCCTCATAAACACTGTATTTCCCACCCTTGAATGGGCCGGATGCTTTGTGAGCGCCGAGCTTTTCCAACGCGTCATCCTGATATCCATCATCCATGACAGGTCCGTTATCTGAACAAAAAATGACGAGTGTCTTTTCTGTTAGCTTCAGACGATCGAGCGCTTTCATGATTTCACCTACGGTCCAATCAAGCTGGACGATAGAATCTGCACGAAATCCATGTGGAGTGACTCCCTGAAATCGTTCATGAGGAATTCGAGGCACATGAAGGTCATGGGAGGCATAGAAGAGAAAAAAAGGCTTCTCACGATTCTTCTCAATCCACTCCACTGACTTCTCAACCCATTTATCAGCGAGATCTTCGTCTCGAAAACGCGCGGTCTGTCCCCCAGTATAAAATCCGATCCGTGAAATACCGTTATGAATTGTTCCATTATGCCCGTGGGACCAATCCATCTTGAGCTGATCTCGGTGCGTCTTCCCGGTGATATGACTCGGGTCTGGCTTTCGTTTTCCCACCCAGAGGGGGTCTTTAGGATCTAAATTCAAGACTCGGTGATTCTCCACATAGACCTGCGGAACTCGGTCATTGGTCGTCGGTAAAAGGAAGTTGTAGTGAAAGCCAATTTCCTTCGGCCCAGGCTTAAGATCACCATTCCAGTCCGGTCCTTTCCCCTTCTCACCCAGACCTAGATGCCACTTCCCGACGACAGCAGTCTGATAGCCAGCCTTCTGCATTAAATCCGGTAGAGTAAAAGTATCCGGGTCGATGACTAGGTGCCCATTCGGCGGTGCAATCCCCGTTCCTGGGGTGCGGAAGGCATAAGTTCCCGTCAGCAGCGAATAGCGAGTCGGCGTGCAGGTGGAGGCAGAGCAATACCCATGTGTAAAACGCTGTCCTTGAGCCGCGAGTTTATCGATATTTGGAGTCTGAAAGGTCTTTGCTCCATAGCACGATAAATCACCATAGCCGAGATCATCGGCCATAATGAGAATGACATTGGGCTTTTCAGCAGCCACCAGAGAGAAGGTCTGCGCTAGAAACGCGATGAGGAGGAATGGGAGGGAGCGAAATTTCATCAAGTACAGGAAACGACTACTTCCCGCCAATCTTTCGGCAAATTCTCTCCCGAGAAAGCCTTTATCAGTCATTTTCAGAGACACAACAGACGGATTAGCTAAGAGGAAGATCGTAACTTCGGCCCGTATTTCCTTCACGCCAATCAACAAAGGCTTTGTTAACGACAGCATAGCCACCTGGGGTCGGGTAATTACCCGTGAAATACCAATCTCCAGACTCTTCATTGATCGAAGAGTGAAGATTTTCCACAGTCTGGTAAATCACCTCTACTTGGCCTTTCCAGCTGATATCCTTCGGATAAACGATCTCAGAAATCTCTTCGGAAATTTCCTCATCTGTAAATGGCTCATAAATCCGCTTCACCACATTCACTCGCTCTTCGCGAGGCTTCTTCAGCTCCGCGAGACAAGACTGATAAACGTCTTCGATCAATGCTGCTTGCCCACGTTTTTCCAGCAAATTAATGGCGGCTTGGAAAGCGATGAATTTCCCCATTTCAGACATATCGATCCCGTAACAATCAGGATAGCGAATCTGCGGAGCGGTCGAACAAATTACAATTTTCTTAGGTTTCGTCCGCGCAAGAATCTTGAGAATCGATTTCTTAAGAGTCGTTCCTCGCACAATGGAGTCGTCTAAGACCACGAGGGCATCATCTTCACGCACCACTCCATAGGAAATATCATAGACATGGGATACGAGCTGATTCCGATTATTCTCTTGAGAGATAAAAGTACGCAGCTTGATGTCCTTGTGAGCGATCTTCTCCCCTTTAGGCCAGTTATTGAGAATGAGCTCGTCGAGCTTTTTCTCAGTCAGTTCACCCTTTTCAAGAGCAGAAAGGATATCAGCTTTCACTTCCCGGCGCCGATAAAGCCGGAGTCCATCCATAAGACCGTAGTAGGCAGTCTCCGCCGTATTTGGCACGAAAGAAAATACCGCTCGCTCGAAGTCATGATCGATCGATTTTACAATTTGATCGACCAAAGCAGCGCCCATCGCCTTTCGCTCGGCATAAATTTCAGGATCATTCCCGCGAGAGAAATAAATCCTCTCAAAGGAACACGGTCGAGGCGTGACCTCCTCTGCAAATCGGGTCGACTTCGTCTCCCCCGTATTTTTGACCGTCATGACTGTGCCTGGCTCAAGAGCCTTCACCTGATCTTGATCTGCCTCGAAAACAGTCATGAGAGGAACACGCTCAGAAGCGAAAGCGATGTATTCATCCGTCTCAATATAATGGCATGGGCGAATCCCATGAGGATCACGCATGACAAAAAGATCACCATTTCCAACGACTCCGGTAATGCAGTATCCACCATCCCAGTCATGGGCAGATTCCTTCACAATGCGATCAACCTCCAGTCGCTCCGAAATCAAAGCTGCGGTCTGATCACCTGGAATCCCTTCATCTCTGACTTCGTGATAAATGGCTGTATGAGCTTCATCAAGGTGGAAGCCAACTTCTTCCAGAACGGTCTGGGTATCAGTCCCAAATACCGGGTGCTGACCACGATCCATCATCTTGTGGTTCAGCAGACCCGTATTGGTCATATTGAAATTCCCCATGACCATTAAAGTCCGGGTCGGCCAATTACTGCGACGCAGGTATGGATGGCAGGAGCCATCATCGAATTCACCAGAGGTTCCGTAACGCAGGTGTCCCACGTAGATATCACCTGCAAAATCGAACTTATTTCGAAGTTCGACCGGATCACCATCATTGATGTGCCCTTTCCGAACCGCCTTTTCGAGCGATTTCATCTCGGTGCGGAAGAGCTTAGCGAGCGAGTCTTTCTTAGCATCGCGGCGGCGAAAAATATACGGCTGTCCAGCTGGCATCCCAATCTTGGCGCAGCCAATCCCGACCCCGTCTTGTCCACGGTTATGCTGCTTTTCCATGAGGAGAAACAGCTTATTGAAGCCCCAGAGAGCCGAACCATATTTGTCCTGATAGTAAGCCAGAGGCTTCTTCAGGCGAACCACAGCAATGCCGCATTCGTGCTTTAGAAAGTCGCTCATAATCTCGTGCCAGAAAGATCTAGGATTTCACCTTCACCGTGATGCCATCACCCGCGCGCACCGTCCCAATGACAGAGCCTCCAGGGCCTGCAGCACATGCCGCATCCACATCAGCAGGGTCGACAATCACAACCCATCCAAGCCCCATATTAAAGGTATGGAAACGATCCTCCTCATCAGCATGAGAGAGAATCTTTTGAGCAACAGGATTTTCCCAATATGGAATTTCCAAATCGCCACCCAAGCCGCGGAAGAGACGCTCTAAGTTTTCAGGAAGTCCTCCGCCCGTGATGTGTGCCATTGCTTTTGGCCTCACCAAAGAGGCCTTGAGCGCATTTGTGACATCGTGATATTGACGAGTCGGGGCTAGCATCGCCCGCATTTCATCCTCAGAAAATTCGTCGCGAGCAGTTTCTAAAATCCGGCGAATCAAACTCCAGCCATTGGCATGAAACCCATCGGAAGCATAACCGATAAAGACGTCTCCCTCCTTCGCCGTTTCCGGTTTGATAATCTCGTCCTTCTCAACCGCTCCGATGCAGAACCCTGAAAGCTCAACCACATCTGGCGGCACGATTCCTGGCATCTCCGCTGTTTCACCACCTGCAAGAATACAGCCACAGTCTTCGAGATAATCAGCCATCCCTGAAATGAGACGCTTAATCCGCTCCGGATGGAGCTTTGCGATCCCGATATAATCGAGGAACATGAGCGGGTCACCGCCAGTCGTCAGGATATCATTCACGCTCATCGCGATCAGATCCTTCCCAGCCTCTGCTTCCATTCCATATTCCAGGAGAAGCTCGATTTTAGTCCCCACCCCATCGCAGCCGGTCACGATCACTGGTGACTTGTAGTCACTAAGATCGAACGCCGCCGCAAAGAGGCCAAACGAGTTATAGAGCTGACGTTGTTTCTGCGTACGCGCAACATCGCCCTTAATTTCAGTGACAAGAGCAGCAGCTGCCCGTGTGTCGACTCCTGCTTCCTGGTAGGTTACTGGCTTCCCCATCGGCTTGCGCGCACAGTGGGGGCATCCCCTCCCGCGGTCACGCCTTTTCGGGCAAATTTGAATATTTAGCGCCATCTCGCTGTCCATAAGGTATAAGAAACGCATGAAAATCACTGCTATCCTCCTCGCTCTAGCCCTGCCACTCGCAGCGGCTCCTGATTGGAAAAAAAAGGTCAACGTCCCTTCATCGGGAGCTCTCCTTCCCATTAAACCCGTCCACCTTTCATACAATCTGTCTTGGGATGGAAAACTGAAAGCTGGCAGCCTGGATCTCACCTTCGGTAAGAAAGACCCTCGCTATCCAAAGCACTTCCTCGCTCAAGGTTGGGGAGGCTCTACCGGCTGGGCTAGCGTGCTTTATCCATTTCAGTTCAACTACTTAGGATTCCTCAGCCCCAAGACCTTGCGGCCCGTCATGTTTGTCGGAAATGAAGTCGGCAAACGGAAGGACTCTAATTACCAATTCCTTTTCAAGAAATCTGGAGTCAGTGGCACAAAAAAATCCACTTATAAAAATGGTAAGAAGAACAAATCACAAAAGCGAAGCTTCGCCTATCCTAGAGCACTCGACCTCTTTAGCGGTCTCCTCCAGATCCGTAGCATGCCGCTCGATGCTGGACAGACCTACTACATGCCCTTCCACCCTGTTGGAAAACCTTACCTAGCTACAATCAAAGTTATCGGCCGGGAAAATCACCTCGGGAGAAACGCAATTAAGCTCTCAATCAGCATGGAGCACATCGAAAAGGACCTCAGCCTTAAAACATACAAGAAACTGAAATCCTCCACCGTCTGGATCTCTGATGACCAATGGCGCATCCCTCTCGAAGTCCGCGCAAAAGTCTGGGTGGGCGACGTCCGCATGACTCTGACCGATCAAAAAGCCCTGTAACGTATTCCTCATTCCTAACAGGCGGCAATGTTGAAAGCCGCATCATCAAATCGTAATTCTCCCTCCGGGAAATCAAAACTTCCCCGGATGGGAGAACAAAAAATAACGACACTCTTTTTTCTAAATCACACGACACTTGCGCCACACTGCACTTTTCCCTTTGGTCTCTCCCAGCCATGACTTCATTGATTATTCCAGAACCGGGCGGAACACGACTGGATGCCTACTTGGCCAAGGAACTCTCTGATTTATCCCGCGCCCGCATTCAGGAGCTAATCAAAACAGGGCACATCATGCTCAATGGAACAAAAGTCAAAGCCCGCACCGCCTTGAAAGCTGGTGATGAAGTGCAGATAACCCTTCCTGAGCCAGAAACCCGTGAACTCATCGCTCAAGATCTCCCTCTCGAGGTCTTGCATGAGGATGAAGACCTCATTGTTCTCAATAAGGCGCACGGCATGGTCGTCCACCCCGCTGCCGGAAATCCAGATGGAACTCTCGTAAACGCCCTCCTCCATCACTGCCAGGGCCAGCTCGCAGGCATCGGAGGAGAAGAGCGCCCAGGTATCGTTCATCGGCTCGATAAAGATACCTCCGGCTGCATCGTAGCCGCAAAAACGGATCGCGCACACCAATCGCTGGTATCTCAATTTTCAGCTCGAGAAACAGCGAAGCTCTACCTCGCAATCACCGAGAGCCCACCGAAGGAAAAGCATCAGACCGTCTTTAATCACATCGCACGCCACCCTCGACAACGACAGAAAATGGACGTTTGTAATCCTGGCGCTGGAAAACCAGCTATCACTGATGTCCATCACCTCTGGACCGCAGACGATGGCACTGCTCTCATCCTCTGCGCCCTGCACACCGGGCGCACTCATCAAATCCGCGTCCACACCCGATTTCTAGGACATCCCCTTTTGGGCGATCCCATTTACTCAAAACCAAGCCGCCAAGCACGGTCAACACCTCGCCTGATGCTACACGCATGGCGGCTCGGTTTCACGCACATTGCAGACAATCAGTGGCTCCAGAATGAAGCGCCCATTCCAGAGGAATTTCATCCTTGGACAGAGCATATCGCGGAACGTCTGGAGCAAATCCGCCTACTCAAAAATTCGAAAGAATTCGATGCTCTTTGGTGAAAAATCACCCCTCCTATTGTTGTTCACAAACCCCGTGACATCCGTGATATCCTAAGGCAAACTCCTGCCGTTCTATGAAGCGTCGTCATCTCATGCAACTCGCCCCCGGGGTTATTCTCGGTGCCAGCGCCTGTTCATCAGGCAAAAAAAAGAAAGCTGCTGACGCTTCAAGAAACTTAATTTCTCCGCCACCTGCGGCGCCAAAGACAAAGCCGAATACCGACTACCGTCCTCCCGCATATACTCAACGGCTCCGGAATCCAGACATGAATCTGCCGTCAGAATTCCAGAGTTCCACCGTCACCTATAACAAGGGCCTCTCCACTTATCCCTACGTGGCTATGACTTATGATGATGGCCCTCACCCGCAGAACACCCCTCGCCTGCTCGACATGCTGCGGGCTCGAAATATCCGCGCAACATTTTATGTCATCGGTCGAAATGTAGACCGCTATCCCCATATCGCACGCCGTATCGTAGCCGAAGGGCACGAAATTGGGAACCACACCTACACTCATCGGAAGTTGACCTCGCTGAGTGACTCTGAAGTACGCCAGGAAATGCGGAAAACCGAAGACGCCATCAGCCGCGCCACCGGAGTTCGCCCCCGCACCATGCGCCCCCCCTACGGAGCACTCCACACCAACCAGCGTCAGATGGTTTTCAACAGCTTTAAATATCCCACCATCATGTGGTCGGTTGATCCTCAAGATTGGCGCCGCCCCGGAGCCTCCGTCGTTCGCTCTCGTCTTGTAAATCGTGCCCACAATGGAGCCATTCTTCTCGCGCACGATCTTCATGCACCCACCGTCGACGCCATGCCTGGCACTTTCGACGGCCTCCTTGGGAAGGGATTCCGCTTTGTTACCGTTTCTCAGATGCTCGCGCAGAGGGCTTCGGTATAAGTCTTTTTTTAGAACCCCTCTGATCACTCGATCAAAAAAAGACACCCCAGCAAATGTTAGGTGAGCGGTATTTCGCAACCCGTGAGCGCTTAGCCAAGCTGGTTTCAGAAGTGCGTGCCCTCGCAGCCAAAAGCGGTGCCGAGGAGAACCTTCAAGATGACTCGATTTTCGACTTCCTTACCCCAGTCAAACTACTTGCTTGCGGCGGAGTAAACTGCGGTAAATCCACCTTCCTCAATGCCATCTTCGGCCACTCATACTGTGAGACGAACCATCTCCCAGAGACCAAAACATTTCTACGCTACAGCTACGGCGAAAAACGCTCCACCACCCAGACCGCACATTCGATCGAATACCATCAGCCAGATCCCCTGCTTCAGCAGTTCAACCTGATCGATTGCCCCGGTAGTGAATCTCTCAACGAAGATCAAAAACAGCACATCAACGAGCTCGCGGCAGAAGTCGACCTCCTATTCTTCCTCTTCCCAGTCTCTAATCCATGGACCGCAGACACCTGGGACCTTCTCGCTAACCTCCCAGAAGAATTCCACCAAAAATCTGTCCTGATCTTACAACAGTGTGATCAAAAGAACCCTGAAGATCTTAAAATTCTCATGGAACACATGGGAAACCTATCCGAGCAGAAAATTGGCCGTCGCCTCCGGATTTTTCCCGTATCGGCAAAACTCTGCTGGGAAGCAAAAGAGCCTGAAGAACTGACTCGTAAAATTTGGCATGCCAGTGGGTTTCCTGAACTCGAAACCTACATCGATGATCAGATCAACTACCACCCCAGCCGTCGGCGCGAACTCCGTGATATCTGCGGTCTCCTTCGGACAGACCTCCAGGTCGTAGAGGCGCAGATCGAGGAACTAACCCATCAGCTTGCGACCGAAAAAGCCTACCTCGTCCAGCTCGAAAACGATCACAATCGCCTGCGTCAGCAGCACATGATCTTAGTGGACGATGATTTTTCCGCACTTGGGGAAACCTATGCTCGCGCCTGTAAAACCGCACAAAAAGACCTTCACCAACGCCTCTCGTTCAAAAGAGGAATTTTTTCTCTCTTCCAAGAAGAAGTGGTGCCGCAAGAAGTTGATAAAACCCTCGTCCAAGCGACTCATGATGAAGTCGGTCAATGGTCACGTGAAGAAGCTGCCAGAATGGGCCAAAATTGCCACGCACATTGGCTCAAAACCATCCCCTTGATCGAAGACCGACTTGCGATGAAAGCTCCCGATTTCGATCAAGATATCGATTCGCTCACGGAAGCAAAAAAACACTTTAGCGATCACCTTCGCCGTAACGCCAGACTTGCCATCTCAGACCTAAAACTACGAAGCTTACTAGACTACCAAATGGAAACTCGCCGGAGTGGTTTCCGTCGCTACGTCGGAGTCATCTTGGCCGCAATCACTCTCACCGGAGTCTTCGGGGCGCTCGCCTGGTACGGGCTGGTCTGGACCTTTCTCAGCATCGTCATTCTATTCTTTCTAGGAGCACTACTTTTTAATCTCAAGTCACGTAAAGAGATCGGTAAAATCTTCGCAGACTGCACTAAAGATTGCCGTAAACCCTTCACTAAAACGATGAATGATGACTGCCGCGATGCCATTCAGACTTTCTTCAGTGAATACGGTCAGCTCCTAGGCATCGTGAGACGCCACATTGCTAAAAATCAGGCTGAACTCGCCCCTCAGTCCCAGGAGTGGAATGACCTCTTCCTGGAACTCTCGAGTATCGAGCAGAGCCTTTAGCAGCGCATAAATCCTACCACTCAATAGTCGCCGCAGCCCAGGTCAAGCCCGCACCGAAGGCGACCATGACAAACTTATCTCCTCGCTTCAGACGACCTTCCCGATTCGCTTCATCAAGAGCGATCGCGATCGCCGCCGCTGAAGTATTGCCATACTTATGTAGGTTCACAAAAACACGGTCATTTGGCACTGTTAGACGATCCGCGATTGCATCAATAATTCGTAAATTTGCCTGATGAGGAATCACAAGAGCGATGTCTTCCGCGGCAAGCCCCGCACGCTCGATCACCTCATTAGCAGAATCCTTCATCCGGCGCACGGCATGCTTAAAGACCTCTTTACCTAACATCGCTAGGGTTGCGAGACGCTCAGAAGCATTATCGATCGTGATCGGGCAAGCAGAACCACCACCTGGAATATTAAGTAAATGCGTCTGGCCGCCATCAGTTCCGATGTCAGTAGCTAAGATGGACCCCTCACCCTCTTCGGCACGTCTCAGGACCGCAGCCCCAGCGCCATCCCCAAAAAGGACGCAAGTCGTGCGATCCTCCCAGTTAATAAAGTTCGAAAGCTTCTCCGCCCCGATAATGACCGCATTTTTAAAAGCGCCAGTCTGGATGAGATTTTTAGCAATCTTCATCACATAAAGAAAACCAGAGCACGCTGCGGAAATATCAAAAGCGACCGCCTTTTTAGCACCTAAATATTCCTGCACATAGCAAGCCGTAGCTGGAGTCAGAGTGTCAGGAGTAATGGTCGCTACGATAATGAGATCAACATCCTCTGCTGCTAAGCCTGCCTGCTCCAAGGCACGCTCTGCGGCCTTAGCCCCCAAATGAGAAGTATGCTCACCCTCAGCCGCGATTCGACGCTCCTTGATCCCCGTTCGGGTCACGATCCATTCATCATTGGTGTCGACAATCTTTGAGAGATCATCATTTGTCATGATCCGTTCCGGCACATAGCTTCCCGTCCCGGCGATGGTGACTGCGTGGTTCATGGCGGCAGTGAAGGTGAGGATTACGATAGGAGCAAGCACCGAAAATTCGCATCCGCCCGGCACCTTGCCTTTAGTCCAGAGTCACAGTCCGTGAAGGCTTAAGATACGAACGAATCTTCATTTCCCCCTCCTCAAAATCAACGAGAACTGCGCCCGTTTCTTTTTGCCAAAAAAGCTCGATCCCAAGCTTTGAGACCATGTTTCGCCATCGCACTGGCACCTGCTCTATGGAAGGATAATGCCCTCCACTGATCACGATCGCCCGGGCACCAGTTTTCTCTAAAAAAGCCGCTGTTCCCGAGTAACCATGCTCACCATGGCGCCCCATCACAATGAGATCGCAGCTCAAGTCCTCCCCCAAAAGCGCTTCTTCGGTCTCAAAACCTGCATCCCCAGTGAAAAGCACCCGCCATCCATCCCAATTCAGTTTAAAGATAAGCCCCTTGTCATCCGCTGGAATATCTCTTTCCTCTCCTAACTTCAACACCTCTAGCCAAGAGTTCAGCACCCCAAGCTCCTCAGGCACTTTCAGAAGACAGCCATTCTCAGGAGCCTGCTCGAGAAAATCGCGATACCACAGACTTCGTCCACTCAAACCTGGCACAATCGCATTTTGAGGCTGAAATTCTTCTAACACTGTGGCCGCCCCGCCAACATGACGTCCATCGGCATGAGTCAAAACCAGCGTCTCCACAGGAGACCTCCATCGCGCCAAGGCTGGACGAATGATACGCCGTGCCACCCGCTCACTACCAGTATCTATGAGCACCCCACCTCCATGTCTAAAATAACTCGCCGCCCCACCATCAGCAGGATCAAAGATGACTAAATCAGCTGGCACTCGTGGAGGAAGCTTCAGATGTCCTCCAGGCAGCGCTGATCCTTTAAGCGCAGACTGATGAGAGAACCAGGCAAAGCCTCGATTCAACTGATTCACAGGCACACTAAAATCAGGACGCACCTCACCCACAAGGCAGGCCAACATCCCAAAACTTAAAACTGCGAAAGCAAGCGGAATCAGCACGACACTCATTAGAATAGCAACTGGAGTCACGAGCCCGAATTGACTAATCATGAAAGGCAGAGACCCAAGCCATGCCGAAGTCGATGTTGCTACATTCACTGACACATAGCGACACACATACATCACTCCTCGCTCCCATTTTCCATAGAGATCAGTTGGCATAAAAGGATCTCCCTGAGATAAAAAACGTAATTTCTCGTACACCAACGGAGCCCCCAATGCGATCGCACTCAAAACCCCGTAAGACAATTGAAATCCTAAATCCCATACCTGAATAGGCATCCAAAGCAATACCACGATCAGACTCAGAGCTAGGGCATTAAAAACCGAAGCTCGTCGACGAAATAAAAACGCCCCAAAGAGAAACGACATCATCAACGCCGCCCGCACCGCTGGAGGTCGAAACCCCGTCACCAACGCATAGAAAATCACAGCTACCAAAACTCCGACCACCACCACCCGGCGCGACAATCCCGTCACCAAAAAAACGAGAAAGAAAAGGCCCGCCACCAAATTCACATGGAGCCCACTAACTGCAAAAACATGCATCGCACCGCTGAGACGAAACGCCTGCGTAATCTCTGAAAATCGCCCGGGGGACTCCCCCATGACCATTGCGAGAATGATTTTACCACTTGGAGCTTCTGGCGGCACTCCTCTCGTTAAATGCCCTCGAACTCGTTCTCGCAAGAACTCCGCAATCCTGAAGATCAAACCGATCTTATGTTCACCAATTTTTTCAGAGTCATTCAGATCCAACCCCGCCATCAGATAACGCCGCTCCCAATAATCTCGCTCATCGAAAACACCCGGATTTCGAGACCTCGGAGGCAGGAACAGATTCCCTGAAACCTGAAGAATGTCACCTGCCTGCCATTGATCATCCGGAAGAACGACACGTATTTCTTCTCCCCCACAGGTCAACACCCCTGTCCGCGCTCTCCCTTTCAGACTCATCTTCGCCCCCACTTTCAGCACTCCAGAGACCTGCCACTCGCCATCTGCTAGCACTACCCTCTCCCGCACTGAAGAAAGCTGCGCTTTCAGATGTTCGTCTTTGATCGCACAGTAGAACCCCAGAACACTCACTACGAGAAACCACCCCAAGGAACGAGGTGTCAGCCACAAGCCTAGCGCCACCATCGCAAGTGCCCAGACCACAGAGTCCGACATCATGGCACTCCCCAGCACGATAAACGCTCCCCCAACAAAGGGAGCGCGAACGCGGACAGAGTCCATGAATTAAAGCTCTCCCATTTCCCTTAATTTATGAGTCGCATTCGCCGCATGGCGCGTCTCGGGAAGATCAGAAATAACCTGCTGTAAAATGGATACACACCCTTCATGATTCTGAAGGTCGTTCTCATAAATATCTGCAATTCGGAACATAAAGAACGCAGCATCATTTTCTCGCCATTCCTTAGATTCCAGGGCCTCCCTTAAAGTCTCCACCGCCACTGCAGGATTTTTCAAATTATCGCGCTGAATCTTAGCAATCTCAACAATAGGAAAACGATCATCCTTATCTTCATTCCACACGGAACGATAAAGCGCAATCGCCGCAGGATAATCCCCCTGCGCAAAAGCCGTCCGGGCATCATGTAGCGGATCATCCTCCACCTCCTGAGTCGAACCATACATCTCTTCTGACATTCGGTCGACAAAGGCCGGCAACAGATAAGCGATCACTAAAAAACCAGCGTAAATCACCGTGATAAAAAGCGGAATTGCCGTCGCCATCATTGCATCAGCGGTATCATCCTTCTCTTTCGTCAGCGCGATATCATCCCACTCTTCATCTTCGTATTCCTCTTCCTCTATGAGCTCCTGCCGCTCTTTCTCAGCGGCCTCCTCTTTCGAGGTTTGCTTACTGGACCAAACGAAAAAGGTGAAGCAAGCCAAAAGAACGAGCACTGATAGGTGAATGATTAACTTTCTGTCCATAAGAATTAATATTCAATCTAACAAGCCATCACCCTCTTTGGAAAGACTTCATTGAACAGAAAAAGGCAGGGCTCCTGCACAAGGGAGGAATCCAAACTAAAATCTTGCTAGAGTG
>CALGMJ010000052.1 GCA_937958875.1 uncultured Verrucomicrobiales bacterium
AGACGACGCTTGTGAGTCAACTCAGCCAGCGGGTTCGTCTGATCCATGAACTGAGAAAGCTGAGAACGACCGAAGAAATCACGAACGACAGCGGAAAGCGCTTTCGGGTTGATAAGTTTCTGAGGAGTCATCCCTTCGATGTTAACATCAAAGAGAGTCATGCGCTCTTTCACGAGACGCTCAGTCCGTGCAAGTCCGACACGACACTGGTTCGCAAGAAGCTCACCCACCGCACGCACACGACGTGAACCAAGGTGATCAATATCATCAAGAATCCCCTCCCCTTTCTTCAGGGTGAGCATGTATTTCACGGCGTGGAGGAAATCCTGCCCCACCATGATACGCTCATTAGAGTCGACATCGATTTTGAGCTTCTGATTGATCTTATAACGCCCCACCCGAGTGAGATCGTATTTCTTAGGATCAAAGAAGAGACGTTTGAGAAGGGCGCGAGCGTTCGCAGCCGTTGGTGGATCACCAGGGCGCAACTTACGGTAAATATCCTTGAGAGCAGACTCTTCATCAAAGGCAGGATCCTTCTTGAGAGACTTGATCAGAACTTCATCCTCGGAAGCATCGATAACTTCGATCGTCTTGGTGCCCAGAGCAACCAGCTGACGAATGACTCCGATGGAAAGAGGCTCATAGGCACGGGCGACCACAATTTCGCCATCCTTGATGTCTTCAAAAGCCATCAGTGAAGCAAGGGACTCTTCGTCCATCTTCTCGCTGATCTTAAGCTTCTGGATCTTGTAGAAATTCTCCACCAACTGACGCTCTTCCGGGTAACCCAGAGCACGAAGGAAGGTCGTGGCGAGGAACTTACGACGACGGCGGCGACGGTCAAGGTAGACATACATGAGGTCGTTCGTATCGAACTGAACCTCGAGCCAAGAACCGCGGTCAGGAATGATGCGGAAGCTATGAAGAACTTTACCATTCAAGTGGATCGATTTTTCAAAGCAAATCCCTGGGGAACGGTGAAGCTGTGAAACGATGACACGCTCAGCGCCGTTGATCACAAATGTTCCGCGGCGGGTCATCATGGGAAGTTCCCCCATATAAACGCGCTCTTTCTTCGTGCCGGTGTCATCCTTCAAATTGAAAGTGACGTAAAGGGCCGCAGAAAAAGTCTCCCCCGAGCGCAAGGCGTCGAGTGCGGACATCTTCGAATCCTCGATATCGTAAGATACAAAACCGAGTTCAATGGTTTCGTCATAGCTCTTGATCGGAAAAACTTCCTCAAAAACAGCCTGCAAACCGGTCTCGGTGCGCTGGCTAGGAGGAACGTCTTTTTGCAGGAAGTCCTCATAGGACTTGGACTGCACCTCGATCAGGTTTGGGGGTTCGATCACCTCCTTGATAGTTCCGAAGTATTCTCGCTTCAACATGATATAATCCTGATGGAATTTACACCGGACCTAAAATAGGGCCGGTGTTTTTTAAGTTCTGGGTCTGGAATTGCAATTCCGTCTGTGAATGGGCACGAACGGAGGAGACGTTACGTTTTGGGTATTTTTTAAACACTCTCAACAAAAAGTCTCCTCCGACCGGGCCCAGCTTCGATTTCTCGAAGCTGGGTGGAAAAGTCGGGGCTTACTTGAGCTCGACCTTGGCACCAGCCTCTTCGAGAGCGGCCTTGGCCTTCTCTGCGTCGTCCTTGCTTGCACCTTCGAGGACAGCGACAGGAGCGCTTTCCACGAGCTTCTTGGCATCTGCAAGTCCAAGTCCTGCAGCAACTCCGCGAACAGCCTTAATGACAGCAATCTTGTTGCCACCAGCTTCTGCGAGAACTACGTCGAACTCAGTCTTCTCTTCAGCTGCTGCGCCACCACCTTCTGCTGGTGCTGCTGCAACTGCTGCAACAGGAGCTGCGGCGGAAACGCCCCACTCCTCTTCGAGATGCTTAACCAATTCGGCTGCTTCCAAAACGGAAAGTTTGCCGAGCTCTTCTGCTAATTTTGTAATGTCTGACATTGTATTTTTTTGTCGGTATCGTCGCGTTCAGAGCTTCTGAACATTTCAATCTCACTGCCGTGAAATCGACGAGGAACCAGTTGTTTTTGATCAGGAACCTCAAGCGGCCTCGTAAGAGACAACTGAAAGCTCCATCCGTTCAAATTGTTTATTCGCCTTCGTTGAACTTGGCCTTGATGACTCGTGCGAGTGATCCCGCAGGCTCGTTGAGGGTGCGCACCAGCTTGGAGGCCGGAGCATTGATGGTGGAAAGAAGCTGTGCGAGAAGAACTTCGCGAGCTGGGAGAGCTGCAAGTGCCTTCACCTGGTCAGCACTGAGGATCTCACCGTCGAGAACACCAGCACGGATTTCAGGCTTTTCAAACTCCTTCTGGAAGTTGGCAACGACCTTAGCGACAGCACACACATCGGTGTCACCAGTCACGAAAGCAGTCTGACCAACAAGAGAATCATTCAGCTCAGTCACGCCAGCGTCCGCAAGGATACGCTTCATGAATGAGTTCTTAGCGACGTGGCACTCAGCACCTTGCTCAAGAAGACGAGAACGAAGCTCATTAAAGGCAGGAACAGTCGTTCCGGTGTAATCCACTACCAGAACGAAGGGAGAGGCATCAACGCGCTCTTTGATTTCTTCGAGGATAAATTTCTTATCTGGATTCATTGTCTTAAGTTCTGGTTAGAGTGCGTAGATGGATGGCTCAAGCTTGATGCCAGGAAGCATCGAAGCAGAAATAGTAACGCTCTGAATGTAATTTCCTTTCGCAGAAGCAGGCTTTGCCTTCACGAGAGACTCCACTAAAGAGCTCGCATTTTCGACTAACTGAGCTTCGGAGAAAGAAAGCTTACCGACTGCAGCAGCGATATTGGCATTCTTGTCAATCTTGTAGTCGATACGACCAGCTTTCACTGCCTGAACAGCCTTAGCAGTATCATCAGTGACCGTGCCGGTCTTTGGGTTTGGCATGAGGCCGCGAGGTCCGAGAACACGAGCGATCTTACGAACTTCAGTCATGGCATCTGGAGTTGCGATGGCAGCATCGAAATCAACATAACCGCCCTGAACCTTCTTGATGAGGTCTTCAAAGCCAACCTCATCGGCACCAGCGTCTTCAGCAGCTTTAGCGGCATCACCAGAGGCAAATACGATCACCTTGACCTTCTTACCTGTTCCGTGAGGAAGGGCCACAGATCCACGCACCATTTGATCACTCTTACGAGGATCCACACCAAGGTTTGCCGAAATGGTAACGGTGGCGTCAAATTTAGGGGCTGGGAACTTCTTCAGAAGGGCCGCAGCTTCGTCGAAGGAGTAAGTCTTACCCTCTTCCACGAGGGCAGCTGCCTTCTCGTATCTTTTGCTTCGCTTATTGCTCATTATTTTTGGTTTGGCAGTGCGGGCGGATCATTCTTAAAAAATGAAGAAAAAATCCTCCTGCTATTCACACAAATAGCTCCCCCACCCTAATTCATCAGGGCAAAGGAGCTGAAAATTTAATTTTTAGTCTTCGATCTCGAGACCCATCTGCATGGCAGTGCCAGCAAGAATCTTGGCAGCTTGCTCAGGATCATTAGTATTGAGGTCAACGATCTTACGATCAACCACTTCCATCAGCTTGGCGCGAGAAAGCTTACCAACTTTGACCTTATTTGGCTCACCAGAACCGGAAGCGAGACCAGCAGCCTTCTTAAGAAGAACAGCCGCAGGTGGTTGCTTGGTCACAAAAGTGAATGATCCGTCCTTAAAAACAGTGATCACGGTTGGAAGCAGATCACCAGCAGATCCCTGAGTCTTCGCATTGAAGTCCTTACAGAAACCCATGATATTCACGCCAGCCTGACCGAGCGCAGGACCGACAGGTGGTGATGGATTCGCTTGTCCAGCTTGAATCTGCAGTTTGAGAACTTGTTTTACTTCCTTGGCCATGGTGTTAGTTGGTGATAAAATTGTGCCGCGAACGGCGAAAAGGGTGTTTTATTGAATGAGATTAATGTCAAGCTAAATACGCAAGACATGAGGCTTTTTAGAAGGATTTAACCCTTCTCAACCTGCCAGTATTCCAGATCCACTGGAGTAGAGCGTCCAAAAATAGTAACCGCCACGCGCAATTTGCCACGCTCAGGGTCAATTTCCTCAACAATACCGGACTGACTCTCGAAAGGACCATCGGAAACCTTCACGGTATCCCCGACTTCAAATTCCATCGACGGACGCACCGCGCCCTCACGCTCCTCGATCTGCCCAAGCATACTCTCGACCTCACGAGCTCTCATTGGAATCGGCTTATTTTTAGCCCCTGCGAAACCAATAATCCCATCGAGCTCCTGCATGAAAGACCAAGTATCCTCCACCACTTCATTATCAGCCTGAAGTAAGTGCATGTTTACAATAACGTAACCTGGAAAGAACTTCTTCTTAGCCTCGGTCTTCTTCCCGCCACGAACCTCTGAAACAAGTTCAGTGGGAACGAGAACATTGTAAACTTTATCACCGAGATCCTCCTCGGCAACTTGGCGCTCGATACGAGCCTTCACCTTCTGCTCCTGACCAGAGAGAACGTGGACAACATACCATTGTTTTTTACCTTCAGGAATAGTGGGCATCTTGGATACAGAGAAAAGGTGTCAAAAACGAAAAAAGAAAGAGGAAGAGAAAGCCTTTAGTTAGCAACTCCCCCAATAAAAGTCACAGCCTGATTATGAATGAGATCCCACAGACCCACATAGGCAGCAAGGAGGACGATCGCAATCAAAACAACAACCGTCGAGTCAATGAGCTCCTTGTATTTTTTAAATCCTTTGACTTTAGGATCAGATTCCCAGGGCCATGATGCTTTACGAAGCTCTGTTTTGACCTCGCCGATAAACTTAAAGAGTTTTTGAAACATGATTAGAAGAACCGCTGGGTGGGATAGAAAAGAAATTTAGATAAAGAAACCGAAGGTTTAACGAAGAGTAAAACTTTCGGTGTAAGAAAAAGAAAAGTGGCAGGACAGATAGGACTCGAACCTACAACCCTCGGTTTTGGAAACCGATGCTCTACCAATTGAGCTACTGTCCTTTAAACTTTACTTAAGATTGCTGAGCCGACTGAGGGCAACTCCAACGAGCTGCCCTCGGAAAACCAGCTTATGAGTCTAGAATTAGAATTCCAAGCCTAGACTCATGAAGGGAAGAAGTTTTAGGCAAGAATATCACCTACGCGACCAGCACCAACGGTACGGCCACCTTCGCGGATCGCGAAACGCATTGCCTTCTCCATAGCAACTGGAGTGATGAGCTCGATTGTGAGGCTCACGTTATCACCAGGCATGACCATTTCAACACCGTCTGGAAGGGTGATGGAACCAGTCACATCAGTCGTACGGAAGTAGAACTGTGGGCGATAGTTGCTGAAGAATGGAGTGTGACGGCCACCTTCGTCCTTAGAGAGGACATAAACCTCTGCAGTGAACTTGGTGTGAGGATTCACAGAACCAGGCTTTACGATACACTGGCCACGCTCGAGATCATCTTTCTTAAGACCACGAACAAGGAGACCAACGTTGTCACCTGCACGACCTTCATCAAGAAGCTTACGGAACATCTCGATGTCCGTGATGGTTGTCTTCTGAGTCTCGCGGATACCCACGATCTCGACTTCCTCCATCTTCTTAACGATGCCACGCTCAACACGGCCAGTCGCAACTGTTCCGCGACCTTCAATAGAGAATACGTCCTCAACAGGCATCAGGAAGTCCTGATCGATCGGGCGCTCTGGCTCAGGAATGTAGCTATCAACTGCATCCATGAGCTTAATGATGTTTTCTTTCTGCTCATCGTTACCCTCGAGGGCACCAAGTGCAGAACCTTTGACAACAGGGATGTCGTCACCAGGAAATTCGTATGCGCTGAGAAGCTCACGCACTTCCATCTCGACGAGCTCAAGAAGCTCTTCGTCATCGACCTGATCGGTCTTATTAAGGAAAACTACGAGAGCTGGCACTCCAACCTGACGAGCGAGCAAGATGTGCTCACGAGTCTGAGGCATTGGGCCATCAGCAGCGGAAACCACAAGAATACCACCGTCCATTTGGGCAGCTCCAGTGATCATGTTCTTCACGTAATCAGCGTGACCTGGGCAATCAACGTGTGCGTAGTGACGGTTGTCAGTTTCATACTCGACGTGTGCAGTGGAAATAGTAATTCCACGTGCCTTCTCCTCAGGAGCGGCGTCGATTTCGTCATATGCCTTAGCTTCTCCACCCATCTTCTCAGCGAGGACGGTGGTGATAGCAGCGGTGAGTGTGGTCTTGCCGTGATCAACGTGACCGATGGTCCCTACGTTGACGTGAGGCTTGTTCCGTTCGAACTGTTCTTTAGCCATTTTTTTGGTTGGTTTAGCTGGTTTAGTCATTCAACTCGCTGGAGCTTTTGGCGGGAATTGAACCCGCGACCTCGTCCTTACCAAGGACGCGCTCTACCCCTGAGCTACAAAAGCGTTTCGCGTGATGAAAATGCAACAAAGGGCAGCACATTTCAGAATAAAACTGAAAGAGACTGCCTCCCGAAGCGGGCGGGAAGCTACCAAAGTCGGGTTGGGTGTCAAAAGTATTTTAAGAAGAAAGTCATTTTCTTTCTCAAGCCTCGGATAACCACCATTTCAGAAACTTTTCTTCAGGTAAAATCACTCTTCTTTTCGCCCTTTATTGATCTCCAGCTTCGGAGTTATCAATTAATTCACTAAAGCGCTCGATGGACTGCGCTTTCCCCGTCTCTGGATCGAGTTCAACCACTACCCCACACAGCCTCACTGGACCTTTGGCCACAGGAAACCGAGTCGGCATCCCTGTTCGAAAGCGCCAAACAACGGAACCGACTTCTCGCCCTAGCACCGAAACGTCAGGACCACACATCCCCGCATCAGTGAGAAAGGCAGTTCCACCTGGAAAAATTTGCTCATCAGCAGTCTGGACGTGAGTGTGGGTGCCGACCACAAGTGAGACCTTCCCATCCAAGGCTCGGCCCATGGCGATTTTATCGCTGGTAGCCTCAGCATGGAAATCGAGCACCATCATTTTGACACCGTCTGCTTTCAGGCGAGCGATTTCATCCTCCAACATGGTGAGTGGATTTTCTAAGGGAGGATTCATAAACGTCCGCCCCATTGCATTCAGCACCGCAATCTTTCCGTGTGCGGTCTCGAGCACGACCGATCCCTTCCCTGGTGACGAGTCCTGAAAATTAATGGGACGTAATAAGCGGGGCTCGGTCGGGAAATAATCCAAAATTTCGCGTTGATCCCAAACGTGATCTCCAGTGGTCACCACCGCAGCTCCCGCTCTCAGTAGGTCGATACTAATTCTAGGCGTAATGCCCCGCCCACCAGCAGAATTTTCCCCGTTCACGATGATGAAATCGATGGCGTTTTCTTGCTTAATCCTCGCTAAATTATCGATCACGGCAGCCCGGCCAGGCGCTCCTACCACATCACCCAAAAATAGAACTCTCATTTTGCTAACAGTTTTTGACATTGCGCCCCGTCCGGCGTCGCTACACTAGTAAATCATGAAGCTCTGGAAAGGAACAGCCATCATCTTACCAGGATTTATCCTTCTGGCTGTCATCCTATTTTTTCTTAAAAAAAATAACACTCGCTCCATTCCGCCTGAAACCATCGAGACAGTCGCCCAACCCACCGATCCCCCATCCCCGCTCTCTGATCTCGGCTCCCGGCCAGATTGGTCCAGCCTTGATCCGCTCCAAAAAACCATCACAAGGAAGACTTTCATCTCTAGGCTTGAAAGGGTCTACACGAAGTATCAGTCGTGGAAAAAGTGGCTCAATATCAAGGATGACCACGTTGTCATTTCGACAAGCTCTACTCCCTACCGTTTTTTCTTTGCGACTCAGGAGCGAATTCTTCCTCCCCTTTCCTCACTTTCAGATCTCCATATTGCGATTGATCCTGGTCATATCGGCGGCGCCTTTGCGGAAATGGAAGAACGCCATCTTCAATATGGAGATCATACCCCGATTCGAGAAGGGAACATGACATTAGCCACCGCTCAGATTTTAGCCCCTCTACTCAGATCCCATGGGGCCCGAGTGACGCTCGTTCGTGATAAAAATGAACCTGTCACGATCGCTAAGCCGACCGATTTTCAATCCGAGCGCCTCTTCTATCGCACCTCCGAGATTCGCGCTCGAGCCCAGCTGGTGAACCAACATTTAAAACCAGATCTCGTTCTATGCTTACATTTCAATGCTTCCGGCTCTCCGGTCCCAATTCCCGGTCAGCATTTACACATTTTGATCAATGGAGCTTATCACGAAAGCGAACTCAAGCATGAGGACGAGCGCTTTCAGATGCTTCACCGCTTACTTTCACGCGCCTCCGAACTAGAAATCCCCCTCGCCAGCAGCATTATCGAAAGTTTCAAAAAACAAACCAAACTCCCCCCTTACCTCTATCGCCCTGACCATCCTTTTTCGGTGAACATTGCGGAAAATGACTACCTCTGGGCGCGTAACTTGCTCGCCAACCGGCTCTATCAATGCCCAGTCATTTTTCTAGAACCCTATGTCATGAACAGCACTGAGTTCGTCGCCCGTTTTAAGAAAAATCCAGATCTTATTTACCAAGAATATGCGCAAGCTGTCTTAGACGGTGTCCTCTCCCATTTCTCTGTCGAACAGTAACTTCACCCCCCTTATTCTTTGAAAAAACACCTTCTCATTGCCGGAGCCGGCTACCTCGGTCAGGAAATTGCACGCCAAGCTAAATCAATCTACGACATTACTTGCCTCACAAAATCTGGTGATACCGACTCGATCGCTTGTGATTTATCGGACCTCTCTCAGCTCAAAGCCCTCGCAGTCAACACTCCCACGCCTGATACCATCATCCATTGTGCCTCATCAGGACGCGGTGGAGCTGAAGCCTATCGCGCCGTTTTCGTCAATGGCTGCCAAAATCTCCTCGAAACATTCCCTGACGCCCATCTCATTCTCACCTCTTCAACGTCCGTATATCACCAGACTGACGGCTCAGATGTCACTGAAAAGTCTGCGACCGAACCGATTCGAGAAACATCTCAGCTTCTACTCGAAGCGGAAGACAAAGTCCTCTCTGCAGGAGGAGCCGTCGCTCGTCTGGCCGGCCTTTATGGCCCTGATCGCTCTGTGATTTATCGGAAATTGATGGATGGCTCCGCGACGATCGAAGAAGACGGACGCCGTATTTTAAACCAAATCCATCGCGAAGATGCTGCCTCCGCAGTGATCCACCTCGCCCAGAATGAGCTCCGCGGATGCTATAATGTTTGTGATGACGAACCGATATCCCAGCTCGATTGCTATCAGGGATTATGCAAACAGCTCGAAAAAAGCCTTCCTCCCGTGGCGCCGAAAAACACCTCACGAAAAAGAGCGTGGACTCATAAACGAGTTCTGAATGCCAAAATCAAAGCCAGTGGCTGGAGCCCGCGACATCCCAGCTTCTTATTAGCAGCGAGATCTTTTTCTTAAGTCTATTTAACTAAGCTTTGTCCATTTTCAAAAGATATGGCAAACTTCGCTCACTCTCCTCATGCAAAGATTGCTCCCCAACATTCTCACCCTTCTTATTCTGCCCATTTTTTTGGTCAGCTGTGGTGAGGGAGGGGGCACACCTAGCTATAATCCTGACATTGGCCCATTTGACGAAAATGGCAATTACGTCGAAGCCTGGGCAGACAATCCCCCAAAAAGCAAAAGACGAAGAAAAGCTCGAAATCCTGAGCCCAAACCAAGTCCAAAAGCTAAACCGAAAAAGCCCGTAGAATCATCTTGGGCTCGAAAAAAACGGGAGAAAAAAGAACGCGAAGAAAAAGCGCAGCGAGATATCGAAGAACGGCTCGCCTCTGAGCGCCGCGCCGCAGCTGCACAAATCGCCCAGGAAAGAAGAAAAAGCGAACAAGCTCAGCAAGCAAGACGCAGCCGCCAACAAGCACTGGCAAAAAAAAGACGAGAAGAACTCGCTCGCTCCCGGGCTAGGCAACAAGCAAGCAAAGCTAAGCCAAAACATAAGGCTAAGCCCAAGCCCAAGCCAAAACCGGTCAAAGTAGCACCGCGATATCACTTCCATAAAGTCGCTAAAAGTGAGACTCTTTACAGCTTAGCTAAGCGCTACGGCACATCCGTTAGCTCAATAAAAAAAGCGAATAAACTTCGGGCTAATACCATTCGCACTGGCACGACGCTGAAGATCCCCCGCTAGGGCTTTTCGTCTTTTGTCTGCGTCCGACGAGCAGCGAAAACTTCGCTGAGGATAACATCATCTAGTCCACTAAGGAGCCCGGTCTATCTCAACTCCGGTAGAGAGGAATCAAGACGAAATCCTCCTAAATCAGCAGAGAACGAACCTGAAAGACGTAATGGATCGACGTTTTAAAAAAAAGAGCGTATGACTTCACTATATCAATATGGTGAACAATTCGCAGGAAAAGCAGGCTTTCCAAATTCTTCTCGTCGATGACAACCCGACAAATTTACAGGTACTCTACAAAGCATTGGAGGCAGAGGGACACGAATTATTGATCGCCATGAATGGAGCAGAAGCACTCGAAATTGCTCGCTCTGCTCAACCAACCTTAATTCTGTTAGACATTAACATGCCTGGCCTTGATGGCTTTGAGACCTGTGAACAACTTAAGGCTGACCCCCTCACCGCTGACAGCGCGATCATTTTCCTGTCTGCACGTGATTCAGTGGATGACAAGGTTCGGGGACTTGAAATTGGTGGTGTGGATTACATTTCTAAGCCCTTTCAATTTCAAGAAGTCATCGCCCGAGTGCAGACCCAGATCGGCCTCCGTCAAGCTCGCTTAGATGCCGAGACAGAGTCAGCTAAGGCGGACCGTTTACTTCATAGCATTCTACCTGACAGCATCGCCGAACGCCTAAAACGTAACGAGCGAAATCCAGTCGATGAAATCGAATCGGCAACTATCATTTTTTGTGATCTTTCAAATTTCACCCCTTATGCCTCTGGACAAAAAGCTGCCGCTATCGTGCGGGATCTTGATTCCGTTTTCTCAAGACTAGACCTGCTGACCGAGCGCTTCTGCCTTGAGAAGATTAAAACAATCGGCGACTGCTATATGGCTGCCGCAGGTGTGCCTGACCCTCTCAAAAATCATCCTACTGCGGCAGTAGATTTCGCCCTCACCGTCATCGATGAATGGTCCGCCGTGCAAGAGGATATTCAGCAAGATCTTGGCGTCCGCATTGGCATTCATAGCGGGCCTGTCGTCGCTGGAGTCATTGGTGAAGATAAGTATGCCTATGACGTCTGGGGAGATACCGTAAACATCGCTAGCCGGCTTGAGGAAACTGGCGAAGCCGGAAAAATCCACCTGAGTGAACACACTAAGAATGCACTCAATGCCTCCGACTACTGTTTTAATAAACGTGGCCCTATCACTCTCCGTGGCATCGGAGAAGTAGAGACCTATTTCGTCACCCGCACACCGTAACCCCTCACCCGATTCACTCCCATGGAACCCTCTCCCTTTGCAGCCTCCTCTGCCCGTAAAAATCACCTCGGAGAACTGTTAGATTCCTCTCCTGACGCAATGGTTATCCTAAATCGAGAGGGCCTGATCTGGCGAGCAAACCCGGAGATGTGTCGAATGTTCTCCTATGAGCTGGCTGAGTTTCTGGGGCATTCTATCGAACTCGTGATGCCCATACGCTTCCGCCGAGCCTTCCAACGACGGCTTAAGCGCTATTTTAAAAATCCCATTCGCCAAAAAATGGGCCAAGGGCTCGAGGTCGCGGGACTCCATCGGAATCAAAGTGAATTCCCTATCGCCATCAGTATTAGCCCGCTCAATATTGATGATGAAATCATGGCGGTGTGCGCCGTCCGAGATCTCACCGACCGCTACCAGCAGGAGCTCATTCTCCGAGAACGCGAAGCTCGCTTCCGCAATCTCATGGAAGCCGCCCCGGATGGCATCATCCTCTCTGACTCCACTGGAAAAATCCTCCAGCTCAACCCTCAAATTTGTAACATCTTTAAGTACGATGCAAAAGAGATGCTCGGCATGAATGTCCGTGACCTCATGCCTGAGAAATACCGCCCTATTCAGGATGCACTCTTACGCCGATTTCTCCGTGACCCAAAACGTATCGAGATGGGCCGAAATCATCACTTAAATGGTCTTTGTAAGAACGGCGAAGTCTTCCCTCTCGAACTCAATGTCAGCCCGATCATTGAGGAGAATGAAACTCTCGTCGTCTCTTGCCTCCGTGATATTACCGAGCGACGAGATCGTGAAAATCAACTAAAGATAGCCCAACAAGCTGCCGAGAGCGCAAACCAGGCAAAGAGTGAATTTCTCTCTCACATGAGCCACGAACTCCGCACCCCTCTCAACGGCATTCTCGGTTACACCCAAATCCTCAAACAGGATACCACTCTTACCGCAGAACAACAAAGCGGCCTAGAATCAATTATGAACTGTGGTGAGCATCTTCTTTCTCTCATCAATGATGTGCTCGACCTTTCCAAGATCGAAGCAGGCCACGAAGAACTGAATCTTGCTCCCACCGACCTTCACCTTCTAATCAATGAAGTCACTGACATCCTCCGCCCGCGCACGCGAGATAAAGGACTGAAATTCACGGTCAAAATTAAACCTGAAGTTCCTATTGGCGTCATCACAGATGCAGCCAAAGTACGACAAATCCTAGTAAACTTACTTAGTAATGCCATCAAATTCACCAGTGAAGGAGAAGTCACTCTTTCCGTGAAACAGAAAAAAGACGGACTCTATCAATTCCGAGTCTGTGATACGGGGATCGGCATGAATTCAGACGAACTAAACATCATTTTCGATCCCTTCCGCCAGGTAGAAGCTGGCAAGGCGGCAGGAGGCACTGGACTCGGGCTTTCAATCTGCAAACACCTTTCTGAAATGCTGGGTGGATCTCTTCTGGCACGCAGCACAAAAGATCAAGGAAGTCGCTTCGACCTCCGCATTCCTCTGAAAGACCATTCACTCACCGAGCATGAGGCGATGACTCAGGAGCAGCGCACAAACTGCCACCTCCGCCTAGCCCCAGGGCAAGAGGCTACCATTCTTGTCGCCGATGATCGCCAGACAAATTTGGACATTCTAGATCAACTTCTTCGTTTGATCGGATTTAACACCCTCACTGCTGACGATGGTGATACCGCAATCAAGATTTTAAAAACAACCCCCGTCGATCTTGTCTTAATGGACGTGCGCATGCCTCGAATGAATGGGATCGATGCGGTGCAAAAAATCAGATCAAATGACAGCCTGAGTCACCTAAAGGTGGTGGCTGCAACCGCGAGCGTCTTCCCTGATTTTAAGCAAAAAGCTCTCGATGCAGGTTTTGATGATTTTCTTTCAAAACCCTTCCGAGCAGCTGAGCTCTACCAGATCCTACAAACGCATCTCGATCTTGAATTCGTGAATCAAGAAATGCCCGGAGAAAAAAGAGCATTAACCGCACCTCAAGCACTCCCCCCAGCCATTGCCAAAGAACTCGCCTCGGCCCTAGAAATTCGGAATTTCTCAAAAATCAATCAACTCATCGAACAGCTCACTCATGCGCCAGAGACAGAGGCGATTGCTCATGAGTTAAAAAAGCATGCTTCCAAATTTGATTTCGAAGCACTCCAGAAGTTCACCTAATCCTCTTCTTTACTAGGCTTCCCAAATAAATGGCTACGACTGGAATCGACAAGAAACTGCGATAAAGCTCGGCGTCCAAGAAGCATTGGATTTCGCATGACTGAGCGATCGCTCAAGCTGAGATGAAGCACCACTTCCTTCCCAGACAAAGTCACGCCTGAAACCTCGATGTAATAACGCTCTTCCGCGAGACCATTAGAACTTTTCACCTTTTTCACAGCCACTACCGGAGCTTCACAAGAAATATCATCAATACTGATGAAACGCACCCAATCCTCACCATCTTTTGCAAACGGCTCGATATTTAAAGCGTGTAATGATGAGCTTCTTGCTCCCGTATCAATCTTTGCCCGTAGCGGTCCGAGCCCTAAACTCGGGATGGATAACCATTCACGCCGGCCAATCAATTCCTTATCACCTTCCTTCATTTATGTCCTTGAAGATGAACCGTCCTTCACCTCTCGTCAAATCACAGCTTCCTACTTCTGGATGGCTAACACAGAGTGGTTGCCTGTGAGCCTGAGCCAGACTAGAATTATCTCACAATGATCGACGTCACACCTAAAGCGGCTGAAGAGCTTAAAGCTCTTCTTACCTCAAAAGATGCCCCAGCCTCCTCTGGTCTACGCCTTGGGGTAGAGCGCGGTGGTTGTGCTGGACTCGCCTACAGCATGCGTATTGCAGAACCTGAGGAAGGTGATGAAATCATCGACCTCTCCGGCACTCGCTTCATCGTAGCGCACGACTCATTTGATTTTCTACGAGGTTGCACCGTTGATTTTACCGATGAGCTCTCTGACCGAGGGTTTAAAATTTTCAACCCCAATGCTGCGCGCTCCTGCGGCTGCGGCACCTCCTTCGAACCTAGTGAGGAAGGAAAAAAGCCTGAATATGATCCAGCCCTAGATGGCACGGCCTGTAAATAAGTGGCTCCACTTTCATGGCTAAGACTGATCCTGATGAATCCTCCAAACGTCGGCCGCCGATGTTTTGGTGGTTTTTAGCCAACGTCTTGGCCATCGCTCTCGCCATCACGTCTTGGCTCATCTGCCTCAATCTCTTTCGCGACCCAACCCACCCTACAAGCTATCAACTGATGCTAAAAGTGGGTCGCCTCCAACCACTGGAAAACTTCACCACCACGAGCGCTCCTTCCCCACGTAAAACAAGTGGGCCTCTCAATCTGGAGGCAGAATTCTCACCATATCGAGAAGAAGATCTAGAAACATTGAATCAAGAATTTCTACGTTCTTACCTGACGAACTATCATAAAAATTCCTCACTCACCTATGTGACTGGTGAATTTAAAATCCTGGAAATACGCCCACTCACAAAAAACGACTTTTTCCCGACCGGAGCAGTGATCAAGGCTCAGGCAATGGTAGCTCCAGATGACCTAGCCGACTCGATCCCCTATCCCGTATTCATTGAATACCTCTTACCAGGAGACTCAGATCTAGTGACTCGATTTCAGCCTAGTGACACTCTCATTTTAAAGAAAATTCCGCATTGTGCAGCCATCCTCCATGTTGGTGAGATCGACTATGATACAAACAGCGCGCTCTACCTCACGCTAGTCCCACTCTGTGGCAGCGGCCATCAAACTTCACCGCCCACACAAGCAAATGTGGCAGCCTCCTTCCCTGTGTTCCTTTAATCGAATATGAGTTGGCTTAGCTCCAGAAGCTCTCGCACTCCCGGAAGATTCCCCTGGTTTCTCCGCCGAATCATCACGTTCATCTGGCAGGCAGCACTAACTATTATCATCCCGCTGATCCTCCTGATAAGCTGGTATGTCTGGCAGGCATCCCATTTTGATCTTTCAAAAGTCGAAGACATTCCTGCACGCACAATCCTCCTGGACCGTGATGGGCAAGAATTCGATACAGTCCATGGAGCAAATCGTAGACTGGTAACACGGGAAGATTTACCACCTTTTTTTGTCCAATGTCTCTTCGCACGCGAAGACGCCCGTTTCATGGAACATGGCGGAGTCGATCTTCGCGGCCTCGCTCGCGCTACTATTCGAAATGTGAAGGACCTAGACTTCACTCAAGGAGCTTCCACTTTAACGATGCAGCTCGCAAGAAACAGCTTCGACCTACGTGAAAAAAAATCACTCAATCGAAAATTTCTCGAAATTGCTCTCACCTATCGAATTGAGTCAAAGTACGATAAAGACGAGATATTAACGCACTATTTGAATCGCATCTATTTTGGATCTGGATGTTACGGGCTAGGTGAAGCCTCCCTAACCTACTTTGGGATTCCAGCCAAGCAGCTCAACCGCAACCAAGCAGCCATGCTCGCGGGAATTATCCGTGGACCTCACGCCTTTTCTCCACTTCGAAATCTGGAAGGAGCCCTCGCCCAACGAAATGAGGTCCTGACTCGGCTCGAAACAACTGGAGAGATCAGTTTTCTCGAACAACATGAAATCAAAGAAGAACCGTTAAATTCACGAAAGAACGCAAAAAGCCTTTCGCAAACGAGTCACGCAGCTCGGGCACTACGACGTCCACTGGAAATCGCTCTCGACCGCAGCCAAATCACCGTGGGAGGACTTCGCGTCACCTCAACTATTTCCTCAAAGGTGCAACAAGAGCTAGAAAGCCTTTTCAACTCTCTTAACTTATCCGAAGACTGCCAAACAGCCGCCATCGCCATTGCTCCTGAGACTGGAGATATCCTTGGAATCGTCGGAAACCGCGGGGCAAAACCAACTGGCTTCAATCGAGCTCTCGACTCCTACCGAGGTCTTGGAGCCACTATGATTGAGCCTTTCATCAATACGAGCGCTCTCGAACGAGGTCATCTACCGATCTCAGGAAAACCAGTCGTCACCGCCCGACAATTGAGTGAAAAAGATGCCCTCCAGCTACTTAAACGTTTCGGCTTTAACAAAAGCTTTGGCTCTGGCGATGACCTCTATCGAGGTACGATGACCGCTTCACCAAAAGAAATTGCCCTCGGCCTCGCCACCATTATCAACGATGGCAAACGCCCAACTTCCCGTTTTATCATTCAAGTCGAAGAAGCCGGGAAAACACTCTTTAAATTGGAACCAGAATTATTTCCCGCTTTCTCAAAAGGAAGCACTCCGAAAAAAATTCCAAGCATCTTAGTTGGAACATCTCCGTCAAAGGCGGACCTCTGGGGAGCACTCATTTCAAAAGAAAAAGTTATCGTAGCTTGGGCTGGAAAAGATCAGCCCACTAAACTCGACTCCCTAGATGAGGCTTCTGCGGCTTTACACAAGGCACTCGAAAAACTGGAAAAATAATCATTTCCACTCATTCACGCTGTAAGTCTCGCATCGACCAAAGCTCTCCTGACATCTCCTTCAATGCCCCCCGAGGTTTCCTCGCACCATCTTGGCGTCCCTCACTAAAACGATGGCGACTTCTCGAGAAAATTCCATTTACAAAACGCTTGGATCCCAGAACAGCTCCATCGGTAAAATAGCGCACCTTTATCTGAATCGATTTAGAAATTTTTAAATCTAGCGCCGCCTCATCACTAAGTCGTACTAGTTCTTCTTCTGATTGATTTCGCGACATTCCCTTTTTCACCACCACCCGTTGAGCAACTCCCGTATGGGATTGTATTTCCCCTTTCTCCACTGCCGCAGAGATGAGAACACGACGATATTCTTTTGAAAAACGCTCCTTCCAGAGCCCACGCACTGATCCATTCACTCTAGGAGTTAGAGCAGAAGCTAAACCTTCCTGAGCTTTCCGACTACCTTCACTAGCCGCAACAGCCTCTCCATATGAACTCCAACGATAATCGGCTGGATCTTTCACTATCCCAGCGCGCACAGGATTTAGATCGATATATGCCGCTGTCGCACGACAAGCCATTCCACTTTCAATAATCGTACTTTTAAACCGCTCTTCCCAGAGAGTCCCCCGACGCCCCTGCTCACGGTTAAACCAGCGGGTAAAACGTTGAAGAAAGCCCTTCATAAATTCACTCAGCGAAATCATGCGATAGCTATAGCGAGAATGAATCTCAAAATGCTTACGCCGCCCAAGCTCCGCATTCTTTTTCACTTCAATATCAGAAAGCCGCTCTACTCCGGCGTAGCTCCCTGAGATCAGCTCTCTAGCTTGCTCAATTTCGGCCTGTATCTCTTGGACATAAGCATCCGAATAAAGTCCACCTAGACGATAAATCAGCTCTTCATCAGAAAGCCCTAGCGAGTCTCCCTTATCCACACCACCTGGTGGCACCTCTAATAGTAGATGGAAATGATTTGTCATGAAGCAGTATGAAAGCACGCGGCACCCGGAAAACCTTTCATACATTCTCATCAAGCGCCGGAAGTACTCTTTTTCTGTATCCTTGAGCACAAAACGTCGATCAACGACCCGCGATACAACGTGATAAATCGCCCTTTCCGGATTCGCCCCCCCTTCCAGATCTGGCTTCAAAAATCGCGCACGCCTCATTAATCAACATTACCCCTCTCCCCCCCACACACAATTCTTTTCTTTTAATTTGTCTGTCCCTTTAAAATAATAAGATGACGATTGCTCTGGGAGTTGTCGTTTTTTATGTGAGGAAATGGATCGAATTTATGGATTGGTAGAGCCGCTACGACCTTTTGTGACAGAGGTCACCTCTTCGTTTGAATCGCTGACTGAGGATCGGATTTCATTGATGGAATCAGTTGCGGATTACTTTTTAAATGAACTCATGACTAAGGGTTCGGTAGAGCCGATTTTCATCTGTACTCATAATTCACGACGGAGCCATTTGGCTCAGATCTGGTGCCAGGTAGCAGCCCATTTCTACGAAATCCCAGCGGTAATGTGCTACTCGGGGGGAACGGAGGCAACAGAGTGTAACATTCGAACAATTCGGGCAATGAGACGTGCTGGACTTTCGATTGTGAGCGAATCGCCAAAGGAAAACCCTCTCTATTTAATCCAGTATGCAGATGGTCAAATCCCAGCTCGGGCATTTTCTAAGAAATTTTCTAGCTCAGAAAATCCGTCAGAAAAATTTGCCGCTATGATGTGCTGCTCTGATGCCGATGACGCCTGCCCTCTTGTCTCAGGTTCAAACGGACGCTTTCAACTTCATTATCAAGACCCTAAGCGAAGCGATGACTCCCCTCAGGAAAGTGCCATCTATGACGAAAGCTGCATGCTCATCGCAAGGGAAATGTTCTACGCTATGTCCCAGCTTCGTGAAAAACTGGACCATTAAGTTCCACCTAAACTCAAGGCTTTAGAAGGACTTTAAGCAACCCTTCCTTCCCCTCTCGAGAACGCTGAAAGTAATCAGACCCCTCCTCTAATGGCACAACGGCTGAAATGAGGGGCTTTACTTTGATCTCACCTGAAGCAATCGCTTCCAGAGCCTCCCCACATTCCCCTGCTGCGGCACAAGAGCCCAGCACCTGAATTTCCCGAGTGACGACCGCTTGAAGCGGAAAATCGACTTGAGCCACGACATTACCAACAAGAATTACTCGTCCGCCCTTACGAACCGATTGAATCGCTAGATTCACCGTTACCGAAGCCCCAACGACCTCCATCGCCACATCAACTTCTTCCGTAAATTTTTCTTCCGTAGCATGAAAAATTTCGTCAGCCCCAAGTTCGAGAGCTAGAGCGAGACGGTCGCGATCAAGATCAACCGCCACCACCTTTTGACAGCCAGCACGCTTGAGCGCCTGTATCACCAAAAGACCAATCAATCCAGAACCCACAACTAAGGCTGTTTGTCCTGGCTTCACCTTCGCTAGCCGCACTGCGTGCAAAGCAACTGCAAGAGGCTCCGTAAAGGCAGCTTCTTCAAAACTCAGCCCATCTGGAATCGCTTCTAAAATGCGAGCAGGCACGACGACCCATTCAGCAAATGCTCCATCGCGCTTAAATTCCTGACAGGAAACACCCATCACCTGCCGCTCTTCACATAAATTCGTTTCACCTCGCTGACAAAACGAGCACTTCCCGCAATAAACCATCGAATCGAAGGAGACCCGCTGACCGATATTCCAAGCCGCGACATCTGAGCCTAAAGCATCAATAACACCACTTGCTTCATGTCCCATGATCATCGGCGGGATACGACGTCCACTACTATTATCCATCCCATGGACATCACTCCCACAAATTCCACAACAAGCAACTCGGATTAATACTTCGTCACGCGCAGGCACTGGCTTGGCTGCTTCGATCAGTGAAAAAGAAGACGGCGCAGTAAGTTCGAGAGCTTTCATTAAAAAAATTAATCTAGAATCGGGGCATTGAGTTCACGAAGAAAATCTCTCCCAGAAAGTTTCGAGAGCATTTCCAGCTCAGTATGTAAGGTGATGCGGGCGGGCTGCCCTCCCTTCCCCAACGATCCACAGGGTGTACATGACGCAAAACCTTTACGATCAGCTTGAGGTGAAACCACTGTCAACACAGGTCGTCCGCTCACAAATTTCACAAGGATGGGATGCAT
Organism: uncultured Verrucomicrobiales bacterium; assembly: GCA_937958875.1. GTDB lineage: Bacteria > Verrucomicrobiota > Verrucomicrobiia > Verrucomicrobiales > Akkermansiaceae > SW10. Next base: position 20,127 of record CALGMJ010000052.1, read on the forward strand.
CCAACACGACACTGGCTTGTAATACCATGGATGCTTACCTTCTGATACCGACCGAAGCTGCCATGTGCACCGGTGTTCATCATCTAAAAAGACACAGCGAGTCGGCGAAAAATGAGAGGGGAAATCAATCGCCCGCTGATCTTTCCCAGCAGGTACGACCCGTGTCTTAATTCGCCCATCAGGTAGTTTTTGGATTTGCGGCGCTAATAAATCAGCCTCCTCTGAAGAAAGCACAGCGCCATCGTGACAGCAGGTAGCGCGACAATGAGACAAATCACAAAGCGGCAGTGATTGCTCAAATGCCTCATAGTCTACCGCTGCTTCCTGCAGCTGCGAAATCAATGGGGCAACTGTCTCTGAATAGTGAGTGAGTTCCGTAGAGCTCATCCTTTGAAGGATGAAATCTGCTCCTTACTGCGAAGTTCAATACGCAATGCAGGCTTTGCTCCGAGTAAAACCCGTCCTTGGACGCGGACCTGCTCCCCTACAAATTGCGAAAGAAAATCGTAGTCAATATTATCGTCTCGATCATCCATATTTACAGACGCAGAAAAGCCGGCCCCTTCTTCATCAAACATAAGATGAAGACGATCATCATCACTCGGATTTAGCGCCACCACCGTGGCCACTACAGTCACATTTTTACCGACAAATTCACGTAAAAGAAGTTGATCCTTGAGACGATAAATTTCACCTGCGACTCCTTGCCCAGCGCGATCTGTCGCCGAACCCTTTTCGAGAATAACAAGGTCTGACGGCTTATACATCCGAATCTTCGGCGAGTCTCCTGAGGAGTCGATCCAACCGATAATCTCAACTCGATCTCCAGGCCCAGTGCTCACATTCTGAACATCTGGACCAAATTCCACTTTCACGTCCGATGGACCTTTCATCAGAAGACCATTCTCCGTCTTCGCTTTCACATCGCCCTCTACCACAGCCCACTGCTCGGCATGGCTCGTGAGATTTACTGTTTCAGCGGTATCTAAATAATACATCTCCCCAAGTTCAGGACGCTTTCCTGGTACCGGCCCCTTATTCACAACAGGTTCTGAAGCAGCCTCTGACTGACTTACTGCCACTGCTGGAGGATCATCACCTTCAATAACGTCGCCATCTCCTACCTCCAAAATGATCGCTTTCGGCACAATCTTTCCTTCAAATTCCGGTCCTCGAGGACGTTTTCCAGATGCCTTCTCTTGCTCGGCTTTTAAGCGGAGCTTTTCTAAAATTGAAGGGCTTTTGGTACGAGTTTCAATGGGTTGAGCTTTTGGATCAACGGTCACTGAAACAGCTGGCCTCGACGCAGAATTTTCCTTATTAATAAAATATCCGATCCCTCCTACAGCGGCAATAATGAAGCCAATCGCAGCAGCAACTCCGACTTTCTGCCCCGTAGTCACCTGCTTCCGATAAGCAGCGAGAGGATCACCCGATTGAGGTTGCCCTTGAACTCCTGCGACACGAGCTCCCGGATGCACCTGAGCTGTCATCGGAACTGTTCCACTTGGAGGTGGAGTCGCACCGGTGACGAGACTCGCAGTAAGAGGAATGGTGCTGGGGTTTAAACTCGTCGTCTTCGGCGGAGGAAGCATCGGCGAAGACGCACGCGGCATCGGAGTGCTGACATTTTTCCGAATATGTGACAGTAAACCCGCTAGCTGACGGTTTGGCTCACGATCAGGCGCCGGTGGTCGGCCCGTAGCCCATGATAAAAACCATTGGTAAAGATCAATCGTAAAGGTCTCTACCACATCCCCGGTCGCGCCTTTAACTGCAACGATTTTCCCAGGGTCAAAACTTAAAAAGGAAGCAAACTGCCCCACTCCAGACATGGCAGACTTAGCATGTTCTTCTACCCGATAGACATCCTCATGGGTGAGTTCCTTATCCTGAATCCGATCCTGAAGAGTCTTGCCCTCCCACCAATAAGTCGCCAGCCAAGGAGAACGATCAACAGGATCAAGCCCGCCATCAATCACGGGGCGCAAGCAACCATGAGAAACGCTCATTAACTCCTTGAGACACTGTGGAAAACGACCATCATTCAGTGCAATTAAAACATCCTTAGGTAAGATGAATCGAGAAAGCGCATATTCGCGCCCCTCGTCATCGACCATACGATACACGACAACCTGCTGCGATTGCAGGATCATTTCCTCGATGTGGTAGTTATCGATCAAACCGTTGGTATTCTACTGAATTGTGACAAGACGCGCAACCCGCATATTCGCCCTTGATTATAGGCACACGTAGCTAAACTTCCTTAGCAAGGAAAACGCCGTGTCTTTGAAAATTTGTCTCTTTTTTAGCTTATCGTTTCTCACGAACTTATATGCGACCTCTTTACGCGTCGTCACCTGGAATACCGGCCTAGGAATTGGAACCCCTGATTCAGCTGAATACCTAGGCACTTTAGAGACTCTACAACGGATTAATGCAGATGTAATCGCCCTTCAGGAGGTGCCCTCCGGTGACTGGCAACCAGCTAATGGCCCTTTGATACAACTTCAGAACGACTTGGCACTGCCTCACCTCTACCTTCCCACAAGCGGCTCCTTCGACTCAGGAAATCGAAACCCCATTCTTTCTCGTTACCCTTTGATCGAAGAGACCAGCATCACCTCTCCCAGTGGTGCCCGCGATATCACTCGAGCACATGCCGCAGTGATCGTGGATGTTCCTGAGACTGATGAAGACCCTCTCGTGATCAATCTTCACCTCAAATGCTGTTTTGATTCTGCCAATAGCTTCCGACGAGCCGTTGAACTGGAGCGTATCCGCCTTTTTCTCTCTGAACGAAAGACAACGATGGAGGAGGCAGTTGTTGTTTTAGGGGATTTTAACAATATTGGTGTTTCTGAAGTCTTTCGCTCTCTGCCAACTGGTCTTCCTAACTCTTATGATCTTGGTGACGATATAAGCCTCCCGCTAAGATACTCTCTCGATCCGAACCGCTACTTCCCATCCATTCCTCTTAGAAGGCTCGAAGCCCGCCAACAAAACGGCAGCTCAAATGCCACTTTCGTGACAGGCTCTGTTCTAGACCACATCCTTCTTTCTAGCCCGCTCAGCAACCGCTCGCCCGAGAGCGAAATCTATCGACGCAGCCTGGATGAAAATTTTCCCGGTCTCCCTAAATCTGGCAGCCCACTCCCACCAGATACGAGTGGGATGGAATCAGATCATTTCCCAGTCTTTGTCGACCTCGAGCTTCTCACCACCCCTACCTTTACAGCATACCCTCTCCGCGGAGTGGCATTGTCAGCGGTAGAAAATTTCAATAATTTCTCTGGCCGAGAAACACCAGAAGGCTGGAACAGCTCATTAGAAAACTGGCAAGAGACTGACGCTGGAAATTCTACCACCATCGGACCTCGCTCCTATCTCGGTCAAAGCCTCGGCTATCTCGGTGAAAATGAAACCACCTTCGAAATGAATCTCAGTAATGAGACAGGCCAATCTCTTGAGACTCTAGAAATTTCCTATCTCGCTGGAAACTGGGAACCCGGAGCTACGGGAGGAGGTGGCCAATGGCTAGTCGAACTCATTAAAAATGGAACGGCTCTCTTACTGCCAGAACTCACTTTTCAGGCGGGCTCTGATGTCCGCCTAAGCACTCGGCTAAACAACCTCACTATTGCGCCCGAAGAAGAATTCCAACTTCGCTTTACAGCACGACCAATGACTGGGATGAGCTCTAATTCTAGCGATGCTTTTATTAATGAAATCCATTATGATAACTCAGGTCCAGACGAAGGCGAGTTTGTCGAAGTCGCTCTTGGGCCAGATTTCCCAGATCCTCCAGCTAATCTTTCCCTACTACTCTACAATGGCAGTAATGGACGTTTCTATGAACGAATCTCGCTCGATGACTTCCAAGAAGCCTCGCCAACCTCTTCTGGGCATCGACTCTTTCACCGAGAAATCAGTGGAATTCAAAATGGAGCCCCTGATGGAATCGCACTCATCAATGGTAGCAATGTGCTTCAATTCCTCTCGTACGAAGGGTTCTTTACCGCCACTGACGGTGAAGCAGTGGGCTTAACCTCAATTGATATTGGCCAAGCTCAGAATGCTAGTAATGCTCCGGGAACAGGAAGTCTTATCCTGACTGGAACAGGAGGGAATGCCACCGACTTCAGCTGGTCAGTCGCCACTGGCCTCTTCACGCCAGGAGTCGAAAACCCCGGCCAAACATTCACTCAGGTCTCCGCACCACTGACAGGCCTCTTCTTAGATGAGGTCACCGTCACTCCACTATTAGATCTCAATAGTGACGGAATCGATGATGAAGACGAGGATTTCGATGGTGACGGCCAGTCCAATCTCCTCGAATTTCTCGCCGGAACAAATGCGAACGATTCAGGTGACAGCTTCCACCCTACCCTCTCCCCTTCGCAGCTTAGTTTTCCAGCTTTATTAAACCGCACTTACCAGATCGAACGTTCATCAAATCTGTTGAGTTGGTCCCCGGACTCCATGATAGATGGATTAGATGGGATGATCTCTGTGCCCATCGAGCAAGATGGCACAGAGTTTTTTCGGGTCAGAATTTTCCGTCAGGAGGCTCTTACTTCGCCATAGCAAGATCAGCCTCGATAGCACCGATAACGTCCTCTTCAGGCTTAAAATCAGCAGCATGATAAGAGCTGCGAACTAAAGGCCCGCTCGCAACGTGACGGAAACCCTTCGCAAGGGCGACCTGCTTCCAATGGTCAAATTTTTCAGGCGTCACATATTCCACGACTGGTAGGTGCATCGGAGTTGGGCGTAAATATTGCCCAAGAGTGAGCACCGTCACATCAGAAGCTCGCAGATCATCCAGCGCTTGCTCGATTTCTTCATCTCGCTCACCGAGTCCCAGCATGATGCCACTTTTAGTCGCAACATGACCTCCCACCATCTCCTTCGCTTTCTTAAGAACGGCAAGAGATCTTTCGTACTTCGCACGACTACGCACGAGTGGCGTCAGACGCTCCACCGTCTCGAGGTTATGATTAAAAATATGAGGTCGAGCTTTCATCACCAGCTCCAGCGCCCAGTCTTTATCATTAAAATCTGGCACCAAAACCTCGATAATAATACCGGGATTCACCTTTCGAACTTCTTCGATGGTATCTTGAAAGTGTTGGGCTCCCCCATCGGCCAGATCATCACGAGCCACTGCCGTGATCACGACGTGATTCAGAGACATCCGCTTAGTCGCCTCTGCTACGCGGGCAGGCTCGTCCTCTTCCAGCGCATCAGGCTTCGCGGTTTTCACCGCACAGAATCCGCAGGCACGAGTACATTTTTCACCCGCGATCATAAAAGTCGCAGTCCCCTGTCCCCAGCATTCCCAACGGTTTGGACACTGAGCTTCTTCACAAACGGTGACCAGACTCAGATCCTTGATCATCGATTTTGTATCCCAGAAGACAGGATTATTCGGAAGCCGCACTTTAATCCAGTCCGGCTTCTTATCTAGATGCAAGGATGCATCCATCTTCATGCGAGGACCAAAGGTCCGCCCAGCTGATCCACCTCCGCAAGCGCTCACGGGCGAAAACTAGCCAGCATGGAGGGAAGAGCAACTCTTTTGCAGCAACAATCAGCTAGCATAGAGTCGAAAAACAACTCTTCCTGCTATTTTTCCAACATTTATATTGCAGCTTTTCCAGCACACCTTTAATCTCCGGGCATGAATCGTCTGGAAAAGGGGCAGCTTTCACGCCGAGAACGCCAAATCATGGATATCCTCTATCGCCTAGGCGAGGCAACGGCACAGGATGTGCTCGATCAGCTCCCAGATCCCCCTTCCTACTCTGCCGTCCGGGCGCTTTTAGCCACGCTAGAAAATAAGGAAATGGTGAAACATTCAAAAACCGGACGCCGCTACCTTTACACCCCCGCTATTACCGAGGAAAAAGCACGTAAAACCGCCATCAAAAACCTCCTCGGCACCTTTTTCCAAGGGAAACCTGAGAATTTAGTAGCCGCACTCTTGGATCCAAAAGATCAAGAACTGAGCCGAAACGAAATCGACGAGATCCGCAAACTCATTCAATAGCACAATGCTTTTTCTTCCTTCCGTCCTTCTATCCTTAGTCGCAGCACTAGGTCTGGCCTGGTTCACGCGGAAGAACCCTGCCCGCGACCCACGCGTCACTGGAGCAGTCCTTCTCTTAATGCTGATTTTACCGCTACTGGGCGCTTTTCCACAGCATCTTGTCGAAGTCGAAACTACGAACGAGTTCTCCACCTTAGCGCATACCTCAAGCAAACTCACTTGGACGCCATTCCTTATCGCGATCTGGATCGGGGGAGTCGGCCTCTTTGGCCTAAAGGCACTGGCAGATTTGCTCGCATTTCGCCGCTGGAAAAAGCAAGCCAGCCACCTTGCGCTACCCATCTTTGAAACCGCCAAGGCTGAACTTTCTTTCTCTCAGACCGCCAGTCTGATGACCCATCCTGAACTCTCTTCTCCCGTAGTCGCAGGACTGATAAGACCCGTCATCTATCTCCCTGAGGATGCTAATTCTTGGCCTGAAGCCACCCTGAAAATGGCGCTCCTTCATGAACTTGGCCACCTTCAACGTCGTGATCTCTGGATGGCCACCGCAGCACGCATGACCTGTATTTTCCATTGGTTTAACCCGCTTTCCTGGTGGCTCCGTAAAGCACTTCTCTCTCAGTGTGAATATGCCTGCGATGCCCACCTGATGAAACACGGCACTGACCGTCGAGTATACGCGCACGCCCTCTGTGATGTGGCAGAGGCGAAAACAGCTCCCCCTCTAGCGCTGGCGATGGCTGGGCATGTTCCTTTAAAGGAACGTATCCTCCAGCTCAACCAGCCACGGCATTCGCGCTCTCTCCTTTTGACTGCTATTTTCACCCTTACCGGAGGCTCAGCAGTAGCCCTGAGTGTGATTAACTTCGTCCCAAAACAGGCGACGCCATCACCAATGGAAACAGAAATTCAACTGCGCCTCACCGCGAATCCCTTCCCGCTCGATTGATAAGAATCGAGCTCGAAGGGAGACTGAGATATTTCTTACTTACTCTGGTCTAAGACCTTCACGCTACGGAACTCTAGCGCAGCCCATTCGGCCTGAAGCGTGATCCGACCTTCCTTCAGAGGTTTCCACTCCTTATCCTTAGTAAGATACTCAGTATTGAAGACCTCATTGACCAACTGTCCGTTGAGATACATCTTCACGCTTTTTTCCTCATCGACGTAGAGCTCGGCAAGATTCCACTCACCATTTGGCTTATCAGCGTGGACGGGGGTGAAGTTGCTACGCAGGCTCCAGTCTTTTCCGTCACCACCTCGTTGCATCAGCGGGGCTCCTTTTTTATAAAATTTCCCTTCCCGAGGAGAATCAGTGCGAGTTTTACCTAGCACCCAAAGGTCACCAGCAACGTATGGCTGCCCCGGCTTCCCATCCCCCAGCTGCATTTCGATGCTAGCAGGCCAAACATTAAAGTAGGTATGGCAATGAACGAGGATCCCAGAATCACGGTTTGCTTTCACACGCGGCTGGAATCGATTCTTAAGCCAGCGATACTCCACCTGCAGACGATACTTTGAGAAAGAGCGGTCTGATACGAGGACCGCAGGTTCCTGATTAGTCCCATTCTCCATCCCGGGATAAACCTGAATCACTCCATCCCGAACCTGAAAAATATCCTCAAGCTTTTGAGACTCAGGATCCTTAAAAGGAACCTTGGCATTGACTGTCCAGCCCGTGAGATCTTTACCGTTAAAGAGATCAATCCATTTTTCCTCAGCAAGAGCTAAAGAACTAGTGGCCAGTAGAGCAAGGGTCGTAATAAATTTCATAGCTAAAGTCTTCTGATACTGAGAATTACATGTGACCTTGCAAGGCATCTCTGAGCTGCATCTGAAATTCTACCAAATCAGCCTCCGTAGGGCGATACCCGGGAGTATCTGGGTCTACTGAAGGTTGCCCCATCTGATCAATCATCCAGCTCCCCCGCTCACCATCGGAAAAGGTCACCGCCCCACTCACCATGGCATTCGGCCGTGCCACAGAGTCTACCGTAACACTGACAGGTTTCAGCCCAGGAGTAAATTCTACCTCATCGGCTGCGACAGATTCTGCAGGCACATCAGCTCCCCCTTCGGCTGGAACTTCAGCTGGAGCTTCTGGCTCAGAATTGATTTCTGGCTCTTCCTCTACTTCGTCATCATCCGATTTAAAATCCAGTTCAAGATCCAGCGCTAAAAATCTGGTATCCATGTAGGTGACTTTGAGACCAAGATCATCCTTAAGACGGCGCTGCACATCAGACATCTGATCCCCCTCAGAGACCCAGGATTTGATGGTTTCTATTTGCTCCGCCGTGAGGTCGCTCGCACTAATCATGCAGGAGAGTTAACGGGAGCTAAGCGGAAACGAAAGCGCCATTTTCAACGAGCGACTTTCTTTACAAAGGCGAGCATTTCCTTCTCCTGCGCTTCAATAGACTGCACGAGCTTGAGCTGCGTGCGGCAGCGGTCTAAATTCTGCTCTGGACGGCTCGTTTTAAAATAAAGATCTCCCTCTAAATAATCGGTTAGAAAACGGATTCCAGTCTCCAGCGAAATGAGCTTCCCCGAAAATGGCAACAACTCGACCTCTAGCGGAGATAAAAATGAACCAGCAGCTTCGAGATACCCTTCCACAAGCGCTTCAAAAATCGGCATCCGCATTTCCACTAGCTCAGTATTTGGCTCATCTTCCGCCGCCGGAGAAGTCGCAGATCTGACCATATCGCCGAAGTCATAAAGCGATAATCCAGGCATAACAGTATCGAGATCAATGACACAGACAGCCTCATCACTCTCAGCATCGATCATGACATTGTTAACCTTCGTATCATTATGAGTGATTCGTTCAACCAACTCCCCGGCATCACGAAGCTCCACTAAGCGCCCCAGCCAAGGGGCTGCTTTTTTCACCTGGGAAATCTCTTTTGCCACCTTTACGGCTCGGCCCACGGGGTCACTTTCGATGACCTCTAAGAGCCGCTGATAGCGCACCGGAGTATCATGAAAATCAGGAATGGTTTCCACAAGAAGATCTGCGGAAAGGTCACTGACCAGATCCTGAAAGGCCCCAAAGGCTTTTGCCGCCTGATACGCTTGGCGAGTTGTCTCGACGACATCGTAAGTAATGCAGCCTTCGATGAAATTATAGCATCTCCATAATCCCCCGCCTTTCCCTTCCACCCAAGCCGCTCCGGTCCGAGCTGGAAAAAGACTCAGCGTTTGCCCACTGGCGTCTTTTTTCTGTCGGAGAACCTTCGCATTGATGTGCTGGGTCACGCACTGCACATTCCGCATCACACCCTCCGGGTCTTTAAAAACCAGCTCATTGACCCGCTGAAGAATATAACGCTGCTGATGGCCATTCTCACACTCATAGGTCGCAAGATAAGTGGTATTGATATGACCACTTTCGATCTCATCTCCAGCGATACACTGCCCCTGAATGGCGAATTGGTCCCCAATCGAGGCAATATTTTTTAAATGAGATGAAGACGTAGATGGCGGCATTAAACTTAAATGTTAGAGAGGCAACAATTCATAGCTATCAGAGCCATCTTTAACGACCCAACCTTTTTCTTTCAGCGCATCTCGCAGCTCATCCGACTTAGCCCAGTCTTTATCTGAGCGCGCCTGCCAACGAGCTTCTGCCAGCTCTTTAATCTCTGCAGGAGCATCGACTAACTCAGGAGCTTCAGGTTCAGGGAGAGTCAATCCCAGAGCACCCAAAATTGCAAAAAATCCCAGCCAATCGGTATCGGTAGACGCTTTCGAAACATTCCCAAAAAGCTCACCCAACGCTCCCGCAGTATTTAAATCCTCCGTGAGTAACTGCCAGGCTTTTGAGAAGACCCCAAAGTCTTTCGTTGCCTTCAGTTTTTTGTATGCAGGAGCCTGCTGGTCTCGAGCCGCCTTCGCGAGCTTTGCCAGGGCCTCTTTAGCAGCATGAAGGGAATCGAGCGTGAAATTAAGAGGCTTTCGGTAGTGCCCACTTAGAAGCACGTAGCGCACCTCGGTCGGGGTCGCCCCTTTCTTCTTCAAATCTTCAAGAGTATAGAGATTACCCAATGATTTTGACATTTTCGCTCCATCGACCCGGAGATGAGTGACATGGAACCAACTGCGAGCGAACTCACCGCCACATGAACAGATCGACTGCGCAATCTCATTTTCATGATGCGGAAACACCAGATCCACTCCTCCGCTGTGGAGATCGAAGGTTTCTCCGAGATACTTCCGAATCATCGCGGAACATTCTAAATGCCAGCCGGGACGCCCTTGCCCCCAAGGACTCTCCCAAAAATTCTCACCATCTTCCTCTCGCCGCCCCTTCCAGAGAACAAAGTCTGCCGCGTTGTCCTTATCGTATTCGTCAGAATTCGCACGCTCATTCTGCGTCTTCCCCAGATCTAACTCACGAGTATCAAGCCGAGAAAGCTTTCCATATTCAGGAAAAGAGGAAATTTTGAAATACACCGAGCCATCATCAGAAGCGTAAGCATGCCCCTTTTCAACCAGCTCACTAATCATGGTAATCTGCTCAGGCACATGCTTTACCGCACTGGGCTCGATATGTGGTGGCAGGCAGTTAAGAGCTTCGCAATCGGCGTGGAATTTATCGCGCCATTCTGAAGTAAAATCGTCCAGACTACGGCCAGCAGCGACCGAATCACGAATAGTCTTATCATCAACATCCGTGATATTACGCACATGCTTCGTCTTCAACCCCTCGACCTCAAGCACCCGCCTGAGAACATCCTGCATCACAAAAGTGCGAAAGTTTCCAATATGAGCTGGCCCATAAACCGTAGGTCCGCAGCAATAAAAACGAAAAGCTTTTCCATCCACAGGCTCCAGCGCTATCGGCTCACGTCTCTGAGTATCATACAACCTCACCCCCCCAGCATTACCCAGATCTCTTCCGGCGGGCAAGCCTAGCTCAGTGGTTTTCTTCTGCTAATCCCTCAGGCTTCGTCCTCCCTATGCTCTGAATTTCCCCCTTGTGTAGAGTCTTCGGCCAAAGAAGAGATCGTCAATCCACATGCTGCAAACATGCCTGGAAGTAGAAGAGGCAGAACGACACAACAGTAAATCACCGAAACTACAATCGAAAGATAACCCTGTTCATATCCACTCAACCAATTTTCGAGAAACTTCACAGGAAGTAGTATAAAGGAAAGTAATAATGAAAATATTATCAGCCTTAACCCGATTGCCATACCTTCTTTCCAAGTTTTCATCACAGTGGGAGTAAAGCTTCTTAGACAACACTTAAGCTCTCCAGTGTCCGACACGATCTGCCAAGATATTCCGTCATCAAAAAAGCATTCACAAACTACAGAAAGGCTCCGAGAACTCAAGCAGCTGTTAACCACCGGAAGCAGCAATTTTAGAAGCTTGTCACAAATACCGTTACAAATCGATGCTCAGAAAACTGAAATGATGCCCCTTGAGAAGAATAACTCCCTATACTACAGGGAAAATCCTAAAGAAGTACCGGCGGTGGGAATCGAACCCACACTCCCGAAGGAACACGATTTTGAATCGCGCGCGTCTACCAATTCCGCCACACCGGCTTTTCTTGAGGCGGGCGGAGTCTCCATTTCGAAAGCCGAGTTGTCAAGGAAGCGACTAGACAAATCTTCCCTCCTGACAAATCTTCTCCCCAGATGAAAATTACCGTAACTGGACGTTCTGGCCGGATGGGCCAAGCCGTCATTACAGCCGTTGAAGCAAATCCCTCCGCGATGCACCACGCCTCACACGATGCAGGGGATGAGCTAGCACCAGCGCTAACTGGCACAGATGCTGTCATCGACTTCACTCTCCCTGCGTTCACTGATGCTTTACTTAAAGAGGCTATTACTCAGAAAGTTCCGCTCGTGATCGGCACCACCGGTCATAGCGATGAACACCGTGCAGCCATCGCACATGCGGCGCAGACCATCCCGATTGTCTATGCGTCGAATTTCTCAACTGGAGTTAATACGCTGTTCTATCTGACTCGTATGGCCACCAAAATCCTAGGAAACGATGCTTTCGATATCGAAGTCACCGAAATGCATCACAAGCATAAAGTCGATGCCCCATCAGGCACAGCTCGTACTTTGCTAGAAATCCTGAATGAGGAGACTGAGACTTCTTACCACGATGATGTGACGCACGGTCGAGTTGGGGAGCCAGGCCCTCGCCCTAAAAAAGAAATTGGAATGCATACCCTTCGAGGAGGCGATGTCGTAGGCGATCACACGGTGATGTTTGCAGCGGACGGTGAACGTGTCGAACTGACTCATAAGGCATCTTCTCGCATGACCTTTGCGAGCGGGGCTGTGCGAGCAGCTTTATGGTTAGAAGGACGAGAGCCTGGACTCTATGATATGCAGGATGTTCTCGGCCTTAAATAAATCACCATTATGGCCATTCGAGCAGGAATTGCACTGGGTTCAAACTTAGGAAATCGCTTAGCTAACCTACGCAAAGCGCGCGATATGCTTCTCACGTTGATGCCTGAGGGGACGCAATATTTGCAGGCACCTGTTTACATTTCATCTCCGGTCAATTGTCCGGCAGACTCTCCGGATTTTTTTAATACAGTCGTCGAAATTGACTTTATCGGCACCCCTCATGATCTCCTTCGCTCGACGCAGGGGATCGAATTTCACATCGGCCGGGTCGCGGTAGCTCAGACCAATGCTCCGCGAATAATCGATCTCGATATTCTTTATTTTGACGACGTTAAACTGCAGGATGGAGGGATCTTAACTCTCCCCCACCCTAGGCTGATCTATCGGCGATTTGTTCTCCAACCACTAGTCGACATCCGCCCAGAATTAGTCCTTCCTGGAGATGTCGCAACCGTGGGAGAACATTTCCGACGACTTGATTCAGATGAGCCCGAGTTAAATCTCCTCCAATCCGCCTGGTAAACGATTCAAATGAGCGCGCAGAACAAAATCACTGAGATTCAGAATAAAAAGGGAGTCAAACCAATCTCGGCTCTGACGGCATATGATTACCCCACCGCCCGTATTCTCGATGAGGCGGGCGTAGATGTGCTTTTGGTAGGTGACTCACTGGGAATGGTCGTACTTGGATTTCCCGACACGACCCATGTCACACTGAGTCATATCCATCACCATACCGAAGCCGTCGCACGAGGGACTAAAGAAGCTCTCATTGTTGCAGACCTGCCTATCAATACCTACCAAGACCCTGAGCAAGCGCTGGAAAATGCTAAGCTCCTTGTAAAAGCGGGAGCCCACTCGGTGAAACTGGAGGGCGGACTGGCTCAGACTGAGAAGGTGAGCCGACTGACATCTGAAGGTATTCCGGTCATGGGGCATTTAGGAATGCTTCCTCAGCGGGTCAAAGAAGAAGGCGGCTATAAGAAGAAGGGAAAATCAGACCAAGAAGCTGAGGCACTGCTCGCTGGGGCGCTGGCTCTTCAAGGGTCGGGTTGCTTTGCCATCGTCTTAGAAAGTGTGATTCCCGAGGTCGCGCTTAAACTCACGAAGGCTCTCGATATCCCAACCATTGGGATCGGATGCGGAGAGAAAACCTGCGACGGAGAAATTGCAGTCATCACGGACGTCATTGGCTCTTACCCCTGGTTCGTGCCTCCTTTTGCGACCGCTCGAGCCGATGTTGCAGGCGAAATCAGCAAAGCTACTCGAGGATATCTTGAAAATCTTACCATGCCCTCGAAATAGTAACTTCGGCGGTTTTCAAAAACTCTCAACTTCGTTCTTGCCAAAGCGAGTTCTCCTTTTTAGCTTCCGCGCCCCGAACCCTGACCTGATTACATGTCTAAGCATAATTCTCTTAAACGCAAAGGTGGAGCTACTGGTAAGCGCTCCGTGATGAAACGCTTCGAGCGTGTAAAGCTCATGAAAGAGCGTGGCGATTGGAAAGAAGGCCAGAGCGCCATCGGTCTCCCTAAGACCAAGGCTGAAGGTTAATCCTTCAGTATCTCAATCATTTTTTCGAAATGAGCGGAGCCTTTCGAGGCCTCCGCTTTTTTCTTTTCCTCATTTTAAAACCCATCTCGCAGCTTCGCAGACATGAACAACACAGCCGAAGGCGGAATCCGCCTCAATAAATACCTCGCCTCTTGTGGCGTCGCATCACGCCGTGGCAGTGATGCTTTAATTCAAAATGGCGAGGTCCTCGTCAACGGAGAGGTCTGCCTCAAACCCTCCTATCGAGTTCAACCGGGTGACCAAATCCGAGCTTCCGGAAAGCGCCTTGAGCCGCTTCGTGAAGAAAGCATCGTCTTTCATAAACCAGCAGGCTTGGTCTGCAGCCGGAATGATGAGGAGGGAAAACCAACCATTTACCAGCTCCTCCCAGGACGTCTCCAGCACCTGATGCATGTCGGACGGCTCGACCTCGAATCCGAGGGACTCCTCATCCTTAGTAATGATGGAGAACTGACCCAAGCTCTCACGCACCCGAAGCATAACGTGCAGAAGCTCTATCACGTCACCCTCGAGCAAGCTTTTGACAATGCCATTATCCCGATGCTTGAAAAAGGCGTCTACTCGGAAGAGATCGGTAAAGTCCGCGCTCATTCCGTAAAACGACTCTCCTCTCGCCGATTAGCCATGGTCCTCACCACAGGGAAAAAACGGCAGATCCGCTACATGATTCAGGCCGTGCACCATCGTGTAAAAAGGCTCACTCGCCTCAAGATCGGCCCACTCGAACTGGGAGATCTCAAGGTCGGAAAATGGCGTTTACTAACGCCCCAGGAACGCGAGGCGTTGATGGAAGTGGCAAAGTAATTTTTCTCAAGCTTCTCATCCTATTCAGATATGATTATAGGTCTAACATTCAATTACTTAGACCATTTTCATGCCTCCATCTCGGTACGCTTTCTTTAAAATTGCCTCGCAACTCATTCTTTTCGCCGGCCTGCTTTGTGGCTCACTTAGAGCTGCGACAGCTTCAGATTTCAGCTTTGAGCAATCACCTCGCTATGAAGCCCAAGCTTTAGGCTACCTCCCCTATCGTCTCTATCAAGCGCAAGGGTATGAGCTACCAGGAAATGCGGACCAAACTTACCCTCTGATCGTGTGGCTTCACGGCTTAGGCGAACGGGGGACGAACAATACCAGCCAGCTCAAAAATGGCGTTGTGGAACTCGCGAGCGATGCCAATCAGGCTATTACTCCGAGCTTTATTATGGCTCCTCAGGCAGACAACTCCAGCGGAGGCTGGGCCTCCCGGTTTGATGCCGCTTCGGCGGTCACCGAGACCCGCCTTTTTCTGGCTATCGAAGATCTGAAAAGCCGTTTCCGCATCGACCCCGAACGCATCTACGTGATGGGACTCAGCTACGGTGGCGCAGGCACTTGGAATGTTGTCACCCATCGGCCAGACTACTTTGCCGCTGCCGCACCGATGTCGCAACCCGCTACAGCAGATGCGCAAGGACTCGCTCTCTTATCGAAACTCCCCATCTGGGCTTATGATGGCAGTAATGATCAAATCACAAAAGGAACCGTCTCAACTCTCAGAGGCCGAGGAGGAAGAGCCAATTACACAATAGTTGCTGGAGGTGGACATAACGCGACGACCTGGAGAGCAGCGGCAGAGAACCCAGACCTCTACCGCTGGCTCATGGATCAGCGCCGCCAGACCACACTGACCCCAGGCAGCCTCCCAGCTCTAAAAATAACCTCGCCCGGCACTCCCCCATCACTCCTTACCAGCGCGAGCTCAATTACTTTATCTGGAGAGGCAAACTTAAGCCCAAGTACGATGGACGCCTTTTCCCTCTTAAGATGGTCTAGCAGTACCGGAATCGCGGGCAGTGCCACAGGCACAACGGCATGGGACACTTCTTCCATCAGCCTTACTAGCGTCAGCCAGCTTCTACAAGTCACGGCCACGGCGACTCAAAATCCATCCACGACTCGTGCAGGCACGACCACCTTTAATGATGTCTTGATGGTGAATGATACCACCGCTCCCACCCTGAGTTTAAAACATCCGGTCTCAGGCCCATTCTACCTCTCTCCGACAGATCACCTCACTCTTCGCGGATCCGCCTCTGATGACTTTACCGTGACGCAAATCCGATGGGCCAATCACCGTGGTGGCTCTGGACTGGCTGGGGGCGAATTCCATCATCAAGAAAGTGGACAAGTGAATTGGTTCATCTCGGACCTCCCTCTTTCACCTGGCCATAATCGCATTCTATTAGAAGCATCTGATCTCAGCGAAAATCGGACCGAACACATGCTCCATGTCTATCGACCCTATGGAGGAGGTGGGGAATTCTTTAACCAAAACTTCGAATCAGCAGCAGCTCTGAGCGGCTACGTCGACAGCTCTAAAAACCCGACAGCAAATTCATTTTCTAATGGCAATGCCGAAGCCTTAGCGGGAAGCATTTCCATCAACAATGGAACTCTCCAGTTTGACCGTCCCGCAGGTGGCGATGGGATCTCAGGAATCGTGCGCGGCTCTGCGATGGAAGGCCCACCGCAGGATGTTGTCTGCGTGTCTTTTAACATCCGATTCCCAGATGGCTCACCGGATACTTTTAAAACGCTGGGCTCCGTACTCATGGGATATTTCCTCGGCGGGAATGAGGCTGAAAACATCGGCGGACACACCTTGAGAAATATGGAACTCTTCATTCGCGGACGAGGAGAAAATGAATTCAGACTACAAGTGGCTAATGGTGAAAATTCATCTTCCGTGAGTAGCATAGGATCAGCAAAGAGCGTGGCGTGGTTTATTAACTCAGGTGATACGACTCGCTCCTACCTCGCTCCAGATGGAAGCACTCAGACCGTCGCTTCGAACCGTTCCGACATTTGGCTCGAGGGAAACCTCGTCCTTGATGAGCAGGATAAACCCGGAAATTACAGGAGTAGAAACCTCAGTTATTTCCGAATCTACTCGAACACTGACCAAGAAGTCCGTTTTCAGATTGATGACTTTCGAGTTTCTGACTTTCAAGAAAGCTCTGCCTATGGAGATTGGCTTTCGAGTCACTTCGATATCGTTGATTTACCAAATCCTGAAATGGCAGCCCCTCTTGCAGATCTAGACCTAGATGGACTCAGTACTTTATTAGAGTTTGCACTCAACTCTAACCCCACTCAGCCATCCATCGAGGCTCTCCCGGAAATCACCCAAAACGAAGATCAACTCACAATGACCTTTACCCGCCGATTCCCTACCCAAGTGGAATATCGAATTCAGGCCTCGGAAGACCTCAGCGCAAATTCGTGGGTGGATATCGCCACCCTGACATCTAGCAGTAATGCTTGGTCTGGCTCTGCGCAGGTGAGTGAATCAGGGACCGGAAACACCCGCCAAGTCACCATCGAACCTGCTGCGGCTACACCGAGCTTTCAACCACGCTACCTCCGCCTAGCTGTGAACCTCCCCTCTCCTTAGACCAGCTGCTCTTTTTCTGCTGAACTTCCGCATTGTAGCCCCATTGCTCTGCCTGATAGTTTGGTCACCAGTAATATGAGTAAAAAGATTGAGAGCCATCTCACTGAAGACCGAGTCTTTAAGCCCAGCAAAGAATTCTCCAAAAAAGCACGCATTTCTAGCATGGCGCAATACAAGCGCATGTATCAGGAATCGATCGACAAGCCCGGAACATTCTGGGCTCGCGAAGCGAAGGAACTCGGGTGGCAGAAAAAGTGGACGAAGGCTCTTGAATGGAAAGCTCCCTACGCGAAGTGGTTTGTCGGTGGAAAAATCAACGTCTGCGAAAGCTGCGTGGATCGCCATGTCCGTGAAGGACGCGGAAATAAAGCGGCCATCATCTGGGAGGGTGAACCAGGAGAAAACGTCACCCTGACCTACCGACAACTACAGCGAGAGGTCTGTAAGTTTGCAAACGTACTCCTCGCTCGCGGTATTAAATCTAAGGACCGAGTTCTCATCTACATGCCCATGGTTCCTGAGGCCGCCATTGCCATGCTGGCCTGTGCTCGCATCGGCGCAGTCCATTCAGTGGTGTTTGGAGGCTTCTCTGCAGAATCAATTTCTGACCGTCTCGAAGACTGCAAAGCGAAAGCAGTCATCACAACTGATGGAGGCTATCGCCGAGGTTCCATCGTCCCGCTTAAGGCAAATGTCGATGAGGCTCTGAAACGCTACAAGGATGTCGAAACCGTCATCGTCCACCAACGCACTGGGGATAAAGTCACGATGAAAAAAGGGCGTGACGTATACTGGCATGAAGAAGCGGCGCAAGTCTCAGCCATTCATGAGCCGAAAGGCTTCGATAGCGAGCATCCCCTCTTTATTCTCTACACCTCCGGCTCTACGGGAAAACCGAAGGGAATTTTACATACTTCCGGAGGCTACCTCACCGGCGCTTATACCACCTGTAAGTATATCTTCGATATGCAGGAAGACGATGTCTACTGGTGCACCGCTGATGTCGGCTGGATTACAGGTCACTCATACATCGTATACGGCCCGCTTGCGAATGGAGTCACTCAAGTGATGTACGAAGGAGCACCGAATTTCCCCGACTTCGGCCGTTTCTGGGATATCGTCGAAAAATATTCCGTCTCAATTTTCTACACCGCCCCTACCGCGATCCGCGCCTTCATCAAGGCAGGAGATGAATTTCCTGACTCTCGTGACCTCTCCTCTCTTCGCCTCCTCGGCACCGTAGGTGAACCGATAAATCCTGAAGCATGGATGTGGTATCATGAAAAAATCGGCGGTGGCCGTTGTCCTATTGTCGATACCTGGTGGCAGACTGAGACCGGCGCGATCATGATTTCGCCTCTGCCCGGCTGCACTCCTACAAAACCCGGAACAGCAACCCTTCCCTTCTTTGGAGTCGATGCCGCCATCCTAGATGAGACCGGCCAGGAATGCCGTGCTGATGAAGGAGGAAAACTCGTCATCCGTAAGCCGTGGCCCTCCATGCTGCGCACGATCTATGGCGATAAGAAACGCTACCGCGATACTTACTGGAACGACTACGATGGGATGTATACCGCCGGGGATGGTGCTCGGACCGATAAAAAAGGAAATTTCTGGATCGTGGGTCGCCTTGATGATGTTCTGAATGTCTCAGGCCATCGCCTCGGTACGGCAGAGGTCGAAAGTGCCCTCGTATCTCATAAAGTCGTTGCCGAAGCTGCGGTAGTCGGTCGCCCTCACGAGATCAAAGGCCAAGGTGTCGTAGCCTTCGTCACCCTTAAGGGAAATGCAAAAAGTTCTGATGCTCTCGCCAAAGAACTCAGGAATCACGTCGGAACTGTCATCGGAGCAATTGCAAAGCCTGATGAGATTTTCTTTACCCCCGCACTTCCAAAAACTCGGTCTGGAAAAATTATGCGTCGGCTCTTGAAGGAACTGGTCGAGACAGGCAGTGTCTCTGGGAATACAACCACACTTGAAGATCACGAGGTTATCGCCGCTCTGCAAAAGCAAGTCAGCGGAAAGTAATTTCCTCCGCCCTCTTTCTTTGCTCTCACCATGACTCGCACTCGATACGGACTCGCCATCGTCCTTCAATCCTTCGGACTTTTTCGAAAGATGAAGCGGATGACGGACGCTGCCGCTGAACTTCACCTCATGCAAGAAGGTGAAGAACTTCTGGGCATTGCTTGCTGGGATAAAATCGAGGGAATCGAAGAGCTTTCGATGGAGTATTGGAACATTCGTAAAATCGAAAATAAGGCGGCTGAGCTGAATGAAAAGCTAACTGTATCCGAGGAAACCCTCCATCAGGCCCAACAGCAAAGAGCAACTCTTACCGATCAAAATAAGGATTTAGGCCAAGAGCTTTTCTACCAGCGTGAAGACATCTTCGTGGCAATGGAACAGCTTAATACCTCACGCGATGAAGTGATGGAGGAAGCCATGGCTGTAAAACGCCGTTTTGAGGCACTGAAAACCAAGCTCAGCGTCCTCAAAAAAGAGGGAGAAAAAGAACAGAATAATATCACCAAAACCTCTTCTGAAATTGATTCCCTTCGTTCTCACTTTAGCTCGCTAAAAGAGCAGATCAGTGACACTGACCGACAACTTGAAGAAAAACAAAAGCAACTTCAGGAACTGCAAAATGTCATCGACGAAAAGAATCAGGATAACAAGAGCGACGCCTCAGAAGTCTATGCCCGCATCAGCCAGGCCAATCGTGAAATCAGCTCTACACGTGCTAAGTTAGGCCTCATGATGGAAGAACGTGGCCAACTCTGCCGCCAAGTTGGCCGCCATCTGAACCTACACGCGAAGAACCGCCAATGCCAGGAAGCGTGCAAAAATCATCGGGATCTACTGCAACAGATTGGCCTGCTACGCCGATCGATTCAGTGGAATAAGAAGCTCATTGAACGAGCTGGAGGCTAAATTTCCAACCACCTGCTCATACTTCTATTTTACCCAGCAGAGTTTTCGGCACAGAAGCTGATCCTCCGGTATGACAAGGGAGAAAAACAGCAGCATCCGTGGCCGAACACTACTACCTTATTCTGATTTAAGGGCAAACTCCGTATCATCGTCGCTCCACATCTTCTGATCCGGCCCAGCGGATCGAATATCTGGCAAATAGCCATCTTGGAAATGGAAAAATAATGGCACATTCCAACGATCAACAATCTCGCCATTCTCATTGAGAAATTTTGCCTTTGGAGAAATGAAGCGAATTTTATCGTTATTGTTTCCAATTAAAGTCGCAGCAAGCTCCTTGTTCGTCGTCGCAGGCAAATTAGTCCGGCCTTTCAGGATGCTGTTGAAGTCACCTAACACCTCAAACATCAGCATAAGATCGTCGTGTATCGATAAGCGAGAACTTCCATACCCTCGCATGTATTCTGAAGAAAGATCTTCGAGAATCCCTTCTGGTAAAGGCTTCTCTTTTTTTGGCTCCTCCTCTTGTCCATCCGCTTTGGCATTTGTTTGAGCTAAATCAGATGAATTACCACCACCTGACTTTTCGGCATCTGAATCAGAACCAAATCGCATGAAAATAAACAAAACAACCGCAACCAAAATAAGACCAATCACCCCAAAAGATTTTTTCATGATAATTTCTGTGTTCTTAAAATAAAGCAATCCCAGACAGGATACAACTCACTGTGTACCCTATCTGAGATCAACTGATTTTTTAATCGAACGACTTTTGGAAGGCTTAACCCATGAACCCGATCGGAGATGGGTTACTAGCTGAGTGTCGGTAGAACCTGTTTAGATTCGGGAATACTTCGTCTAATTCTCTCGGTGCGAGGCCAAACCAGAGGGCGAGTTCAGCAAAGTACTCGTCAACCGAAGTTGTCGGTAACATCCGCCCGTTTGTTCCAACGTCCAGACTATCTGCCTCATCTCCAAGTCTCAATTGATTCTGATTTGGATATTGGCCATAGATTCTACGACCTCTCACAGATCCACCGACGATCATACTGTGTCCTCCCCAGGCATGATCGGTCCCACTTCCATTACTGCGAAGGGTTCTTCCGAAGTCAGATGCCGTGAACAAGGTCACATTATCCTCCAGGCCTTGAGCAACCATCTCATCCCAGAATGCTTTAATATTCCGATCGAGACCGCCGAGTAAGCGATTATGGGTCCCTAAGAGAGTGCCGTGAGTATCAAAGGAAGGTAGAGTAACATAGAAGATTTGTCGGCAATGCCCAAGATCACGCCGTGCGTTAATCGTGCGCGCAACAACTCCTAAGTCACCACCTATTCCCGTACTATTACGGGATGAGTCAAAACTTTCAGCAAATTCCGCTGAACTCTGATAGACCCGTCTCTTATGCTGAACGAATTCATCCATGAGGATGTTATTGGGGTGACGTCCTTCGACCAGAGTATTGGCCACTTGGGTTCTTAGAACGTCCAGAGAATTACGGCTGTTACTTCCTTCTAAGACAGTAGATCCATTACTATTGACGGTAAAGTTTCCAATATCATTCCCAGTGAGGAAGATGGTCTG
>CALGMJ010000053.1 GCA_937958875.1 uncultured Verrucomicrobiales bacterium
CCTAGCCCACTAGAAAAAATTTCTTCTAGAGCGCTGATGATATCATTCTTTTTTAGGGACGCGACAACAGTCTTCTCAGGAGCTTTTCTTTTCAGAGTTGGGCCCGCCTTTTGAACCTGAGCAACCTGAGCAACCTGAAAAGCTGGCGTCTGTTGGCTGGCTTTTCGAAGAATTTCATTTTCAGATTGAAGAGACGATACTCGGTATTGTTGAAATCCAATGACTGATGTGCTTATGAGACACGCGGCGAGCGCAAGAATTTGAGGTTTAGTCATGAGTGTAAAGTTAGTCAAAAATGGGATTGATGTATGAGCGGCAGAAACGCTCCCATTAATAATAGTAGAGGCGAGATTAACTGGAGGGGTGGTGATGGCATTGGCTGAAAGCGCCAGCGCCAAAAGAGAGGAACTCGTAGTGATGTGATGTCTTCCGAGAATGATCCGCAGCTTTTCGAGAGCGCGGTTCGCTTTCATCCGCGCGGCATCCCCGGAGATCCCCAGCACACCAGCAATTTCCGAATAACTACGATTCTCATAAAAACGAAGGAGCACTACTGCTCGGTCCTCCTTCACCAGAGAATTGATTGCTTGATCAATGATGGGAGTGATTTGATGCCACTGCGCATTTTCCGTGTTCACCATGGTGATTTCTGCGGCTACTCGCTCTCGACGCTGACGACGCACCTCACTACGAACGTAATCGACTGAAACATTGTGAGCCACTCGATGTAACCATGCCGTCAGAGGTTGATCTGAAGGAAGATGAGCAGCGCGCTGAACCAGCTTACAAAATACCTTCTGCGCAACATCTGATGCCGCTTCACTATTCGCAGTGACCCTGAATGCTACGGAATGAACCAGGGGAAGATACCGATCCACAAGCTTCCGAAAGGCATCTTCAGAACCTTTCGTTAGATAATGCTCGATCAACTGCTGATCTAATTTTTCTGCCATTTTCTAAATAATCGTCACAGAAGATAGAAAACGAACAAGAAACTTGATCAGTGGACTAAGCGCCACGACCTCGAATGGAGACTTTTTTGGCGAAGCCTACCAAGACTCGAAAAACAGCTCACTCGCAGTGGCCATCTACCTGAATGACTCCAAGGGAAAGAGAAGATTTACCACACAGGATTTATTGATCGGTAATCCTGAACAGATTATTCCGATGAAGCGTCACCACCCTTAACAATCAAATCCCGGGCGAGCAAAATCAGATCTAAACCGAGGCGCGTTTTCTCATCTTCCACTTCGGAATAAATCAGCTCTGCTTTTTGAGCGAGTTCAGTTAACTCTCGTGAAGCTTGCTCGCTAGCCATCTTCTGGGTGAGAGCAAATTGCGCCATAAGAGTCACCCGTTCCATTGTCTGAGAACGAGACTGAGTCGCCTGTTCGGTGATAGGCAAATAAGCGACTCGTTCTTCCCCATTTGGGATCACAGTCTCGATCTCTAACGAACCAAGACGCCCCGCTCCTGATTTTAACGACAGCTCATAGAGAAGAAGCCGATTTTCTCCTGCCTTAAGAGACACCATTCCTGCATCCGAGTGGCTCACCGTCCCATCACTGATGAGTTTACTGGAAATGATGCGTTCAGATTGCAGAGAAAGTGATCCTCTCACCTGATGGGCGGCTTCACCCATTGACCGTTGAGACTGAACAGAAACAAGAAGGAGAGTCTTGGAAGCATCCCATGGGCACTCCGCCAGTTCACTCGAAATACCTAAATCATAGGAAACCAACTGCGCCTCTTCGACCGAGCTGACCTGGTTTATCCATGCTAATGGGGATGCGAGTGAATCAGGGAGCCACTTTTTCTCATGATAGAGCCATGTTCTCACAGCATCGGTATCGAGATTAGAAAAACTTAAGGGTAAGCTCTGTTGCTCACGCACAGTTAGTATTTTTCCTTCAGGGAAACCCTGAAGCGCTGAAGCACTGCCTTGGAGTTGTGTTGCTGAGGCTCCACTCTCTCCCATCCCTTCACCCTCGGCTTGTGCCAGACCACTCGGAGTGGCCACGAAAGTTTTATTTAAAAATACAAAGCCCAGTGTTAAGACTGCAGCTGCTCCTAAGATGACCTTAAAGGTATGACGGCGATTCCGGCGATGGCTCTCTATAATCAGAGCCTCTGAATCAGGTCTCTGACCGGCCCGGAAAATTTCCTCACGTCGCTCTTCACCAAGAGTCAATGAATCCTGCCCTAGTGAATCACCTAGGAATCCACTCAAGGAACGAATGTGATCAAATTCTTCCCGCAGTTCAGGAGAGGCCGCCACCTTTTCATACAAGAGAGCAGCCTCCTCTTCTGGAAGTTCCCCGAGCGCTAAGGCGGTGAGGCGCGGATCGTCTGGAGTGATGGTCATGATTTTATTGTGAGCTAGAAAGATTTTGAAGGAGGTCGGCAGGCAGAAGCGAGCGCAGCCGTTTGAGTCCGGTATGAAGAAGGAAGCCCACATTACTACTACTGAGTTGGGTCACCTCCGCGATTTCCTCATAGCTGAGGCCTTGTTCAAATTTGAGTAAAATGACTTCTCGTTGATTTTCTGAGAGTCGATTCAGTGATTCTTTAAGCTGACTAACGCGCTCTTCGAGATCAACTCGCTCAATCGGAGTCCGTCGCGAAGCTGGCATTTGTGCTAATTTTTCCTCTTCCAAGGATACGATCCGCTTTTCCTTCCGCAAAACATCAAGAGCACGATTTCGACAAACGGTGAAGAGCCAGGTCTTCAGCCCACCGCTCACTTTTTCCATATCCTGCTGATGCAGCCGGATAAAAGTATCCTGAACGACATCACGAGCACGGTCGACATCATGGAGAAAGCCCACCGCATAGCCGATGAGTGGCGACTCATATTCTGCCAGTGCTTGTTTCACGAAATCCTCCTGAATGGTCATGCGGGTTTGATCGCTCTTCGCCATACTTGGCTAGAACTACCTGAGAAACGCAGAATGCTCCACTTCTCTTAGAAGAAATTTGCAGAAATAATGACTGCGAG
>CALGMJ010000054.1 GCA_937958875.1 uncultured Verrucomicrobiales bacterium
CAATGTGGAAGATTTCCGGCTCTGGTCTACGCTGAATCGAGCGCAATCTGCAAATGATCGACTCATGAAGGGCTACTGGGCAGGCGATTTTACGATCGATCTGGCCGGGATTCCTTATGCGAATTATGATCTCGTCGTTTATTGCGGAGCGGTGGATGCTCGGAATGGAACGGTGACTCTTAGTGCTGGAGATGCTAGCCAGATCGGAATTTCTAACTACGCAGGCCAACCAGCTTTGGACAGTTTTACGGCCTTCGATTACGTGATCAGCACGGACACCACAGGCTCGGAATTTCCCCTTTCAAATGTGGTCGTATTTGAAGATGTCACGGAGCCAGCAGTAACGATCAATCATGTAAGTCAAAATAGTGTGAGCGGCATTTTTGCCATTCAAATTGTGGAGCAAAATCCTACTCTCGAAGGACCTCCAAGTTTAGCGGTTGCGCCAATCACCATCTCCAGTGGAGTTGTTGAGCTGCAGGCGGGAAATTTGCTGGCCGGGTCTGAATATCATTATGAAATTCTTGTGGGTGAGGAATTTGAAGATCTCGCAGGTAGTGGATTCACTGCTGATATGGAGAGTGTTCAGTCCCAGTTTGATCTCTCGGTGCTCGGGACGAGTGCCATTTTACGCCTTGCTGAAGGGGCTGAGGAGATGCCCTGACTAAGTTTAAGAGCCTGCGAGTGATTTCTGGAGTTGGATCATTTCTTCCATGACGGATTCTTCGTCGGGATTATCCAGCGTGGCGGCGACTTGCTCACGGACGGCGAGACGGAAGGTCTGGCGCAGGCGCTGAATTGCTTTTTGGCATGCGTCGGTCGAAATATTGAGCTCAGTGGCAGCTTCTGCCGCAGTGTAGGTAGCGCAGGTTTCGGGGTTAAGGAAGCGGCTGAGGATCTCGAAGCGTTTGCGTGCTGGTGGATCTCCGGCGGCTTGTGATTTTAGGGTGTTGATGACGGTACGAATAATGTTGCGTGCCCAGTGTTTCTCAAAGGCTAGGGTGGGGGATTCTGCGCTAGCGGGGTCGAGAAAGAGCCATTCTTCTGCCTGTTCGGTATCTAGCGAGAGGATGCTTTCGCCGCCGCCGCGTTTCAGGGCAAGGGCCCGGACTTTGAGATCTTTGAGATGGCGAGTGAAGCCGGTCAGGATGAAGGTTCGCAGTTTTCCTTTTTCATGGTCAGCTTTTAGAAAGTAATCACTGTCGCCCACGGTGAGAAAAAAGCTCTGAACGGCGTCCTCCGCATCGTGAGTGCTCATGCTGCGGTGGCGGGCGAAGGCATAGAGCGGAAACCAGTAATTTTCGCAGAAGCGACTCAGCATTTTTTGTTTTGCAGCTTCACTCCCATCAGCTCTCAACGTCTTAATTTCTGTCCAGCAAGTGGACGGGAAACTCATAGGTTGGCTGTTCTCGTTCAAGGTGATGGGAAGGGTGCATTTGATCACCAGGATTCTTGCGGTCAGCTACTGGTGATGAAAGATTCTTACCATTTTCACTCAGTGGCGCAACGTTGGATCTTTTGGGCGACTCATTGGGGATGAGAGGGGGTCATTAAAGGGATGATTGAAAAGGTGATTAGCAGGGTAGTCTGCCAGGGCTTGAAGGGTGGGAAGAGTGGACGCATTTATCGTTCCTGCAGACCAGAGTTTTTTGAGGGTGGAGTCTGGTAAATTACAGGCAGGGAGTTTTCCCTGACGAAAGGCTTCGGTGGCAGTATCCCGTAAGAAGAGGGCGAGCTTCATCTGCGATTTTTCTAGAGGAGCTTCACAGAAGTAGAGACTCTTTTCATTTCTGAGTTCCACCGGAACTTGAATGAAGGGGAGCTGCCACTGATAATTTCCTGCCGGCCACCAGCGCTGGGGATCGGTCAATGGTGAGATATCGCTCATGCCTGAGTCTTGGCCTGCTAGCCACCATGCGGGGGCATAGCTTAGCCACTTTCCTTTCTGCTGGTAGTGACCGTATTGATGATCGATATGCCAGCTTGAATGTTCACGATAATCGTTCTCATCTTCTACCTGAGCAATGATGGAGGAATAGGATCTTTGGTTAACCGCGTAGGCGTGAGTGCGGGTGATAAAGCGGCCTTGGAGTAGCTTTGGATGCTCAGTAGGGAGCGGATCGATCAAGTGTTGACCACCAAGAAAGAAGAAATCCCAGTTCGGCGGTAATAAAGGCGCAGTCTCCTCTAGCCAGCTGCTAGCGCGAGGGTGAAAGGTGACGTCATCTTCGAGGATGAGGACGTTTGCCAAACCGTCATTCTGGGCCGATTGGAGTGCCTTGAGCTGGGAGGCGCGGCAGCCCCATGCTCCTGGCCCAGCATGCCACCATTCTGGGATACTGGCTTTTTTCCCATCGACTGCTGACAGCCAATGAATGTCTTTTCCTCGTGCGAGGCCTGTTTTGGTAAGATGGTTTTTGAGTCGTCGTCGTCTGTCTTCGCGCTGAGGAAGAGAGATAACGATGACTCGTTCAAAGTGGTCCGACAGCTTGGTCATGAAATAAAAAACTCTCCCACCATACATAGGTGGGAGATTTAAGAAAGGGGGATACTTGGGGGACTCTAAAAGCTGTGAAAGCTATGAGGCCAATCGCAGAGTCCTGAGTTAGGATTGAGTGCGGCATCTGCTGCACAGTAGTAGTGTTCTAAGAGAAGTACGAGAGCATCATCAAGCTGATCTGTTATGACGCCGCTATTTCGAATCAGTTCAATGGCACTGAGGAGCTCAGGGAGACGTTCCTCGTAAATGGCATGGAGGCCCTTTGCGCTGATTTGGTCAATGAGCGCTTGCTTAAGTGTTACGCTAAGGGTGGAGAGCTTATTGGATGCTTCATCGATGCTCTTATTCTTAGGGAAAGTCTGCAGAAAATGGAGGGTGGTCTCGATGCAGCCGACGAGGGTATATGATTGAGTGCTCATTTTATTGGGTATTTCTATTGGTTGGTTAATTTTAGGTAAGATTGCTATTTAGCAATTGGAGAATAATAGTTAATTAGTTAGGGAGATGTTCATCGTCTGGCAATGGCGTTCGATTTTGTTTTTCCAAATTTCTGCCGCGCGGGTGCCATCATTATTAGCGACGATCTTGGCGCATTCTTCGATCATGAAATTGAGATGCTCTTTGCTAGAGGCATCTTGTTTGAGAGAGACGAGGCGAAGTTGAAGTAAGATCATACCTTGATGGATTTCTCGAGTGGCAGGCCAGTTCGATTCCTCCAACCGCTCGGCAAGGAAGTTTCCATAGTTCAGCTGCTTCTGGATAAAATGCGAATTTGTCCCTTCGAGGTAGTAGACCGTTTTAAGTCTGGTAGCGGCGAGATTGAGCCAGTGAAGTTTCTCGTTGAAATCACCCATTCGATCGCTGATTTCTGCGAGACGAATGGCGTTAGAAATATTTACGTTAATCCATTCAATATTCGAGGGATCGTTCTCGGTGAGGCGAGAAATATCGCGCTCGATGGTGATGAAGCGTTTCTTTTTTTCATCAATCGGGATGTCTTCCCAGAGAGTGACTTGAGACTGGAAATGCCTCAGGTGATAGGTGAAATGAGTATTTTTAGCATTTGAGAGGCAAAGCTTTTCAGCGAGGTGGAAGCCTTCTTTTGCAACTTGGCTAGCGCGCTCACGATCCTTTAGGTTGGCATAGAAGCTACCGAGTTCGTAGTAAGTTTCGGCAGCTTTGAGGAGTGCGGATTGGTTCCAGGGTTCCTTGATATTTTCCTCAAGCTTCGGGACGAGTTTGTCCCACTGTGCGAGTGCTCGTTCTCCGTGTTGTATTGCTTCGTTGATCTGGTGTCGATCACCCTCTAATTTTGCGAGAATGAGTTCATTTTGAGCGGAGAGGACTTCGAGCTGCGGATCTGACAGTGAGAGCTTATCTAGGAGTTCCGTATTTTTAACGAGATGCTTATGAGCTTCTGAAAATTCTTTATTAAGAATGAGGGTTTCACCAAGTTGCTGTCCTGCATATATTCTCGCAATCCAAGCGCGCGGTGACGGGGTATGGTCTGAGATCGCAAGATTACCTTTTTCGACTGCGAGATGAAGATACTGCAAGGACTGGGTGAGCTGTCCCTGCGGACGATGAACCTTAGAGCGATTCGTCAGAAAATCGGCATGCCGTGCGAGGCTCTCGGAAGTCTGGCACTGATCTTCCTCATAATGTGGTGCTATTTTTTCAAAAACACTGTCGAGCACATCGAGCTGGCCAATGGGTTCAAGCGCGATGGGCAGCTCTCGGGTCATGAAGTCGAGGTGGGCTTCAGCTTCTTCGAGCGCGTCAGAGAGTTGCTGATTTGCACGCCAAAGTAGAAAGCTCCCGATGACCAGACTTCCCATAAGTAAGGACGAGAGAGTCGCGAGGGAAGGGTTTCTCCGGGCCCAGTTATAAATTCTCTCGGTGTATCCGACTGGACGCGCCTGGATGGGACGTCCCTCAAGCCAACGGTTAAGATCATCGGCGAAGGCGGCGGTGGAGTGATAGCGTTTAGTCGGATCATGAGCCATGGCCTTGAGGGCGATGACTTCGAGATCTCGGGGAATGGTTTTACGACGCTGGCGTGGAGCGGGTGGAGGGCCATTGACGATTTTTGTCAGGATGTGCGTGGCACTGCTCGCTTGGTAGGGACGTTCACCGCAGAGGAGTTCGTAAAAAATCGCTCCTAGTCCATAGACGTCGCCAGAGGTGGTGGTGACCTTGGAGCCGCTTGCCGCAGCCTCTGGAGCGAGGTAGGCAGGGGAGCCAAGGACGTGAGTGCTGCGCGTGATATCACTATCGTCGCTGGACCACTTCGCGAGGCCAAAGTCCGCAATGTACGGATTATTCTCGATGTCGAAGAGAATGTTCGGTGGCTTTAGGTCACGATGGAGAATGCCACGTTCGTGTGCGTAGTGGACGGCCTGGCAGAGAGTGACGAGGAGTTGGGAAATTTTTCTCCAGTTTGTATCGTACTCTTCACGGCGATCTGAGAGGGTCCCACCTTGGGCAAGTTGCATGGTGAGCCAGGGACGGCCGTAATCATCTTCACCAGCATCGAAGAGGGGGAGAAGAGCTGGGTGCTGAACTGCAGCCATGGCATCCACTTCTACCATAAAGCGCTCCCGGGCCTGAGCGGCGCGCAGTGAGTAGGGGGCGACGATTTTTAGAGCGACTTCACGTGCGGTGCTGGTCTGCTTTGCACGGTAGACGACACCCATGCCGCCGTGTCCGATTTCTTCGAGAATTTCGTAGCCCTGAATCTCCGGGGTATCTGCGATTTGGGTGCGCTCGGTCTGCTCACCAAGGATGATATCGGACCACATGCAGGCGGAGCATGATCCATCCAGGATGGTAGGGTCTAATGGGGCTCCGCAGGTAGGGCAGGAACTCTCAGAAGAAACCGGGTCTGACATGATACTACTTATGAAAGGATGAGAAAGGGCGACAAGTGGTATTTACCTGCCGCTCTTTCTCTTTAGGGGGGTGGGTTATTTTTGGGAGGGGACAACGATAGGAATCCTCACTGAGCCTATTCTTAAGTTGGCTAAAAAGAATAAGAGCGAGTGGTCACAGAGAAGATTCATGTGGCTGTCATTTGTGTTCTTGGAAATCGATTCGGAGAGTGGACACGCTTTTTTTATTTTTTTTAGATGCCGAAATATCGGTTTACTTCAGTAAAGAGGCGACGGCGTTCGACGTTTGGTCGGCCGACCATATGGCAGATGAAATTTCGGGCAGGGTCGGTAGGGTAAACGTTCCATCCGTAGTAGCCATTAATCACGGAGTGCTCGACGAGCTGGACTTTTTTCCATGCATCGGGATCTCGTTCTCCCAGAGTGGTGAGGAGTGTTTCCTCGCAGTATTCTTTTTCTTCCCCTCCGGCTGTCCATAGTTGGTGGAGTAAGGGGGAGAGCGCAGGGCGTCCGCCGAAAATGCCAGTCGAGAGCATGACGCGATCTTCGCGGAGAAATTGAGGAAAGATACCGTCCCATTCGGGATGAAGGAAGTGGTCCAGGCGTTTTTCGAGATTGATAAATACAGCATCAGCATCGAGCCACCACACCTGATCCCAGCAGCCTTCAGCGAGGGCTTGGCTCATTGCGAAGTGTTTGGCCCAGACAAAAGAGCCACGGTCCCAGTCCCACGTGTCTCGATCCCAAGTGAGCCAGCGCTGCTCATAGCCGTATTTTTCGGCGTAGTGGCGGTGATTCTTCTCTGCAAGCTCACCGAAGAAGTGATACTGACGTTCATCAGAACCGGAGAGGATGAGGACTCTTTGCTCCTCTGGCTTTCGCTTAAATGCCATCCAGCATGGATGGTCCCCATCCCCTAGGATAATTTCAGAGGCATCGGGTTGGTTGGCTAGAAAGCGATCGATCGAGGTCCGAGTATTTACCGAAAAGCGGTGTGCGGAAATGGGGCCGCATCCCCAGATAGGCCCGCCAATGAAGCCGCCGGGAGGAAGCTTATCCCAAGTTTCCTCTAAGATTTCTTCAAGCTTGGCGGAGAGATCTTCTATCCAAATGCCACCGGGAGCGCAGCGCTGGAAGTGCCGCGCCTCTGTGAAACGAGGGAGAGGTTCATTCATATGACTTACCAATTAGGGAAAACTCGCTCGGATGCGATAAAACATTTTGACTTCGCTGGAATTTGGCAGGCTGGCGGTGGAGATTCCGTTAGAAGAGGTGATGGGAACCGAGATTGGAAGCCAATTTTCGCAGCCAAGTTCGGCACAGCCTTCGATGCTATAATCTAGTCCAGAAATGCTTTGCCAGCTCAAGGTGAGAGGGTTTTGAGCTAAGATGATGTTTTGAAATGCTTCCCTGCGAGTCGGAGTGAGGGTGACATCGATCCATACAGGACGGTGATCTGAGGCCCGGATCAGGGTGCGCTCAGGCTCTGCTTCCGGCCAGTAAACTTCAGAATCTGTTACCTCAAAACCTGCTCGGGAGGGGAGGGCATAGTCCACCCGGAGGCCGCCAGAAAACGTGGCAGTGTCTGAGCCGTTTTCAGCGCTCATTGGGCTGGTATCATTCACGGCAGGATGCTCAAGAAGCTGATTGATCGCCCCATTGACACTATCTCCGTCAACTGGATCCGCATTTTGATCACCCATAATGACAAAGCGTGAGCCACTCGGGAGCCCTCCGAATTGACCCTGATCATCATAAAGGTAGGCACGGTTTGAAAGATAGTCGGCCCAGAGTCGGATTTCATCGTGATTGCGTCTGCCATTTCGATCTTCTGGGCCATCGAAGACGGGCGGAGTGGGATGCGAGGCGAGGATGTGAATGATAGATCCCTCGACTTCAATGGGGATGTCCCAATGACTTTTCGACGATAGTCGGAAAATTTCCTGCTCTGCAGGTGAGTAAAATTCGGTCGGAATGAAGTTATCGGGCATATCTTTCCATAAGAATCTTTGGAAAGTACGAATATCATCTTCCTGAATAGGGAATTTTGATAGGACCGCCATACCGAACTGGCCGGGGAAATTTCCAAAGCCAAAATCGAAATCGAATTCAGTCGGAAGTCCGGTATTGGATTCAGCTGAAAATCGATGAGGATAGACCTGCGCTTCTTGGCCATTTTGGCTCACGCCTAGGTAGTTCGTCTGAAACAGTTCAAGCGCCTCACCGTTTTCATCGTAGTCGAATTCATTGATGAGAAGGATATCGGGAGCGAGGCGCTGGATGATTTCTGCGACGCGTCTTGCCTGAGTATTATTAGGCGTGGAGAGATCTCGAATGAGGCGGCCTTCCGTGGAGCGGTTGAGCGAGGCATTGTAAGTCACAATACGGAGAGCGGGTGAAGCAGAGGCGCAGAGTGAAAGGATGAAAAAAAGAACCGTTTTCAAAGCGAACCATCATCAGCACAAAGCATGCGCAGTGGAAAGATTGAAGTGGTGGCACTTTTGTCAGCTGCGGAAGAGCAGCTTCCAGAGGCTATCGAAGGTCTCTTGAAAAGCGCGCAGTAGTTTTGGGTCGTTAGTAACGATGATATTTTCGTTATTCTGAGTGGCAGCAGAGCGAGTCCAGTTGTAGCTGCCTGATAGGAGCTTTTCCCCGTCTGCGATAGCGAACTTATGGTGCATGTGAGCTTCAGTGCGATCGTAACAACACGTGATGCCGATGCTTTCGAGCCGGTCGAGGTCAGAGCCGAGGTCTTCAGATTTGTCGTTGTCTGAGATGACCCGGATCTTGATTCCGCGCCTGTGAGCTTCGGCAAGGCGTTCGACAATACGGTCATCCGTGATGGTGAAGACACAGATATCAAGTGTCTGCTGTGCCTCGTTGATAAGGCGGCGGATACGGTTTAGGCAGTCATCGCCTGGTGAGAAATACGCGCTCATGTTAATCTCGTTTTCACGAGCGAAGAGGATTTTGATGACATCTTGAAGCCAATCCATCGCTGCGATTTGCCCGTATTCCTCAATGGCTGAGTTTGCGAGTCGGAACGCTAGTTGCCGAGCCTTCGCTTGGGCTACTTGATCTCCAGAAAATTTTGCGAAGTAGGGCTTAAGCTCCTTTTTCTCTGCTCGCGTGAGAGCGAAGTCTTCTAGTGAGGCGCGAAGCATCGTTTCCAGTTCTGTCATAGGTGGAATCTGACCCCATTTTATGGCGATGTCACTTCATCGGTATTCGAGAATCATCAAATTTACGGTCCTCAGTGTCTGGTTGGAATCTGATGAGCAATAGAAGTGCATTATACAACGAGGCAGTCAGTGAGTTTTATCTAAAAATAATGATAGACGATGAAATAGGTCTTTTTGTGCATTTTCCCATTGTCGATGGATTATTAAATATTAATAAGTTCACCGTGAAGTGCGATGTGGGCCGATTTTGGAAACTGGTGGTGGCCGGAATGGTGATCCTAGGGCCTTGCTCAGGATTCCTCTACGGTGAGAGTGATGAAGCTTCAAAAATAGCCCCGGATTTTAAGCTTGGTTTTGAAAAGCTGATCACGGTTGGTGTGCCATCCACTGAAGGTGCTCGTTACGGGAAGTTGGAACTTCACGACGAAAAATCGCAGAACTACAACTATCAAGAATTTAAGCTGAAGCGGAAAGGTAGTGGCTGGATTTTACCAGTCGTTGATGGCGCTGAGAAAGATCGTGTTGCGATTCAGAATGGCTGGCAGACTATCGATGTCCATCTGGCAAAGAAAAAGGGGCTTTTAGGAACACTCTTTGGAAGTAGTTCTAAGAAAAAGGTTGAAGGCGCAGTCAATGCGACCTGGAAAGAAATGGATCCCCTAGCGGAAGCTAAGAGCTTCATGAGCCAAATCGAAAAATGGCAGACTGAAGGGCAGGTCTTTTCTGAAGATAACTGGCGTTACCGTAGTGGTGGGCGTGAGATCGGAGCTGAAGTCTTACTTTTTGCCTGCCACCTCTATCATGCTGGGCATGTTGAGCCTGCGAATGAGTTGGCGATAAAAATCCTCGAGATTGTTCCTGAGCCAGCTTCATTGATTGATCACATCATTACCAAGATTGCAGATGAACGGATGGGAGAGGCCCTCAAGAATCTTTATCAGGATCATGACTGGAAGGGGTATCTTGCTAGCTTAAAGGCTCTCAAAAAAGATTTTCCACGAGGGTGGCAGACCTTCGAGGGATTAGAGATTCTTATTCCTCAGGTAGAACGGCGAGTCTCGGGTGACCGTCCGAAAATGACTCCAGTTTCTGGGACAGAACTGAATCCCGAGATTGTTAAAATCCTGGATCAGCTCGTGGTGAGTAAGGAGCCGCTAGTTCTCCAATTTTATCCTCTTTGGCTGATTAATCCAGTAGGAGAAATTCAGCCCCGCTACGGCCGTAGCGTGAGTGCTCCATGGGCTCTAGATATTCTCAAGGCGGGAATGAGTGGGCTGCCAACTTTAATTGCCTATTGCTCGGATGAAACATTGCTCACGGGTTCTCCTCAAGAGATGAGGTATCGAGGTAGATATCGATATAGTTCGTATTCTAGCGATGAACTAGATGCTTTTCAGGTCTATCAAAATATGGATCGCCCAAAAACTCGTGGCGAAGTGGTGCGACAGTTATTGATGGCCACGATCCCTGATCCAGATCGAGAGTTCTCTTCTCTCGATCCTGAAGATTTTAAAGCGATCGCGATCGATTGGTGGAAAACTCACCATAAGTCTGATCCAGGAGCGCTAGCGGCCCAGTTTTTAGAGGGGCGTGATCATGAAGCGACACAGGTTGCTTCTCAATTTTTGATTCTGTCGGAAAAGGATGAAGACCATCAACGACTCGAGAGCTTTATTCTAAATAGCGAATATATCATCCGCCATACCGATCTCGCAGAGAGCTATGTGAAGAAACGGAAAGCGAAGGCGAAGCCATTTTTTGAGACATTTTCGAAGGAAATTTTAGCGCTAGATGAAGAAGAGCTTTCTGGCCAAAAACCCGAGTTTATTCTGCGCCAACTTTCAATCCATGTAGAAGAGGTTAGGGCAGATTCTATCATCAAAGATATTATTAGCGGGAAGCGTGATCTTAAGGAAGCTCTCACGCAATTGGCCTCGATCATTCCTGAAGGGGAGAAGAACGCCGCGCTATCTGATATTCTGGCGATGGCGATGCAGATGAAGAAGGCTGAGGAGCAATTGCTGATTCTACAGACTCTCATGAAATGGTCAGGTGCTGAATACCGCCTCGCGAAGAGCAAGGACGAAGATCAGGAGCAGAAATATATTGAGGATCTGTTTTCACAGCTGTCAAAGTCGCGAGAAGATTGGCGTAAGCTCATCACTACCCGTCAACCTCTCAATCTGACGTCAGAACAGAAGGCCACTTTTGGTGGTCCTCCAAGTCTGTCTCACTACGCTGCGTGGTGCCTGAATTCGATTTATCTCCCCGCGTATCAGAATGACCTCCAGAGCTTATCCTACATGATGAAGCAGCACGAGCTCTGGGCGTTCTACCTGAAGACTGGCCAGGAGATTTTGGATAAGGGAGATGAGGTGAGTATTCCTTCAGCGAGTCAGGTGGATGAAGCTCGGAAAGAGGAAATCAGGGCTCATCTTCGCACGATGGAAGTGATGGAAATTTTTCCTTACCTACGTTCACTCAATCTTAGTGAACAACTAGCGTGGAATGAGATCGTCTCGGGCTATGCCGAAAATATCCCTGAGGGTGTGAAGGAGTTTTCGATGCTTTGCGGTAGCGTGATTATTCCTTTTGGTGCGAATATTGACGAAAAATTAGAAGAAAGACTCTATGAGGAATTTCTTGGAAAAAGAGTCCAGGCTGAATTAATTCATCAAGGGTTGGAGGTCCTGAAATCAATGACCGGTGGAGAAAAAGACTTTGCGTTATTTTTCAGCGCTGGGCGCAGCGGTGTGGGGAATTTCTTATTGCAGGCCTGGGTGCCAGATTACTTCAAGGATTGGAAAAAGAGAGAGCTAGAAGAAGAGTTCGCTCAACTGTCCTCTGAGGGGGCTAGCTCTTTGCAGGCCGTCATCGTTTATGGCCTAGAGGATAATCGTGACTCTAAAAAAGCCGTTCTCTATCAAAAGCCAATCGATGCAAAAGCAGAAGAGGCTGCCATGGCCGAGCTGCTATCGGAGGTGATGGATGCACTTCGTGACAATCAAAAGGAAGCAGATCCTAAAAAGAAAAAACAGCTCTCAATTATTCTTCTTCACCACGATCTAGCCGATTCCAAGGCTGAGACTGAGGAGGAGTAAAAAAATAAACTCATAAAAAACGAACTCTGTAACGTTCATCTGATAACATGTCTATTCTCGCTCAAGATTCCTCCGCTCCTCCTGCTCAGCAGTGGGAGAAGATCCAACATTCAATTTCACAAATCCGTGAACAGACTGCACAGGTCATCGTAGGTCAAGATGCGGTTGTTGAGGAGATGCTGGTCTCTCTCCTGTGTAAGGGGCACTGCCTGTTGACCGGAGTGCCAGGTCTAGCCAAGACTCTGCTAGCATCTACTTTAGGAGAAATCTTGGGGCTCAAATTTCAGCGCATCCAATTCACTCCCGACTTGATGCCAACTGATATTGTGGGCTCAGAAATTCTCCAGACCGGTAGCTCAGGTGGGCGTGATTTCAAATTTGTTCCTGGCCCGATCTTTACGAATCTTCTGCTAGCGGATGAGATCAACCGAACGCCACCGAAGACTCAGGCTGCGCTCTTGGAAGCGATGCAAGAAAAGCAGGTCACGGTGGCGGGACAGACCCGTGCGCTGGAGGAGCCCTTTATTGTGTTCGCAACTCAGAACCCTATCGAGCAAGAGGGAACCTATCCACTCCCTGAGGCTCAGTTAGATCGTTTTTTCTATAACATTCATATCGACTATCCATCGATGGACGATGAGGAGGAAATTATTCATCGGACGACTGGCCGCGCAGTCAGTTCTGCGGAGCCTATTTTAGATGCGGCAGGAGTGCTCGCCTTACAGGATGCCTCGCTGGACATGCCGCTTCCGGAAAATGTGGTGAAGTATATCCTGAGAGTAACGCATCGGTCGCGCCCTCAGACTGAGCTGGCGTCCGAGTTTGTGAACCAGTATGTCGATTATGGCGCTGGTCCTCGTGCGTCTCAATGTATGGCGCGGGCCGCGCGAGCGCTTGCTCTTTTGCGTGGTCGTAGT
The DNA here is from genome assembly GCA_937958875.1 of uncultured Verrucomicrobiales bacterium. Classification (GTDB taxonomy): domain Bacteria; phylum Verrucomicrobiota; class Verrucomicrobiia; order Verrucomicrobiales; family Akkermansiaceae; genus SW10. The sequence continues at coordinate 12,592 of CALGMJ010000054.1, forward strand.
GCCGCTTCTGAGGAGGAAGTTCGGAGCGTGGCGCTTCCGATTCTTAGGCACCGGGTTATCCCGAATTATAATGCTACGGGTGAGGGAGTTACCGTAAATGACATCATTTCGAAGCTTCTGGAGGACTAAACCCTTAACGACCGTTCAGAGTGATGACCGCCACCGCCAAGCGCTATCAATACATCAGACCGGAGGATATCCGGCAGCTGAAGCATTATGAATTCGGCGTGAAGGCACTCGTAGAAGGCTATCTGTCTGGACGTCACCGCTCAAAGGATCGGGGGGCGTCGATCGAATTTGCCGAATATCGACAATACGCTCCGGGTGATGATCCTTCGCTCGTTGATTGGCGTGTTTTCGCTAGGACTGATCGACATTACCTGAAGACCTTTGAGCAGGAGACGAACATGGAGTGCCATCTCTTTCTTGATAGCTCGGCCTCAATGGGGTTCCAGGATGAAGGTGCCATCAGCAAGCTCGAATATGCCTCTTTCTTTGCCGCTTGCTTAAGTTGGCTCGTGGTATCGAAGAGTGATCGTGTGTCCCTACAGATATTCGATGATAAGATTCGTCAGTTTCTACAACCGGGATCGACTCGCCGTCATTTACACAATATTTTGACCGCATTGGAGAATAACTACGCTGGTGAGAAAACCTCCCTCGCAGATGCTCTTCATCGGGCTCATCCT
>CALGMJ010000055.1 GCA_937958875.1 uncultured Verrucomicrobiales bacterium
AAGAAGGCTTTGAAGCGAGTTTTATCGATCGCTTTCATGTAAGCTTCCTGAGGGGAAATCATGCCGCTCTGAAGTTTTTCCCAGATGGCTTCATCCATAAACTGCATGCCTTCTGCTTTACCGCCGATGATGACATCAAAGAGTTTCTGGGTCGCTCCTTCACGAATAATCGCGGACACAGCTGGAGTGGCAAAGAGGATTTCGTTGACTGCTGTGCGGCCTGGTTTGTCAGAGCGTTTGCAGAGAAGCTGCGCTACGACGCCTTTAAGAGAGGCTGCGAGCATGGTGCGAACCTGAGATTGCTGATCAGCAGGAAACACGTCGATGATACGATCAACGGTCTTACGGGCATTGTTCGTGTGCAAGGTGCCGAAGACAAGGAGACCTGTCTCAGCTGCAGTAAGCGCGAGAGAGATGGTTTCCAAGTCACGCATCTCACCGACGAGAACGATGTCAGCATCTTCTCGCAGGCTTGCACGTAGGCCGTCGGAGAAAGTCGGGGTCTGGATGGGGACTTCTCGCTGACTGATGATGGAGCGCTTACTGGAGTGAACGAATTCGATGGGCTCCTCAATGGTGATGATGTGCCGATTGAAGTTTGTATTGATGTAGTCGAGCAGGGCCGCGAGTGAAGTGGATTTACCAGATCCGGTGGGGCCGGTGACGAGGACGAGGCCGGAGCGCATGTGGCCAAATTCCTTGATGACGGGAGGAAGGTTAAGATCTTCGATGGTGGCGATATCAGTCGGAATAAGGCGGAAGACAGCGCCGAGACCGTGCTGCTGTTTGAGGTAGTTACAGCGGAAACGGGATTTTTCATCCATCTCATATGCGAAATCGAGATCGCCTTTTTTGAGATAGCGGGCGAAGGGCTCTGGTTCGCAAATTTCCGAGAGCAGAGTGTGCATGAACTCGCTCGTGAGCACTGGCTCATCAGGGATGGCGCTTACGCCGCCGTGGACTCGGACTTTTGGAGGTTGGCCTTCAGAGAGGTGAAGATCAGAACCGCCAGATTCTACGAGATACTTAAAATAACGATCAATGGTAGCCATTGTTAGAAAAGGAAAAGATTAAAACGTGGGTGTGAATTAGGATTGGAAGAAGGCGCGCATCTGGGTCTTGTCTTCGCAGCGGTACATTGCTTCTTCTTGGGTGATATGCCCTTTAACGTAGAGGTTTCGGATGGATTCATCCATGGTGATCATACCGACATTTTTACCGGTTTGCATGATGCCTGGGAGCATGAAGGTTTTACCATCCCGGATACTGGCGGCGACGGCGGGAGTATTGACGAGCATCTCCAGAGCGAGGGCGCGGCCCGAGCCGTCAGCTTTAGGGATGAGCTGCTGAGAAATGATGCCCCGGAGGGATTCCGAGACCATGATTCTGATTTGGTCTCGCTGATCTACGGGGAACACGTCCAGCACTCGGTCGAGTGTTCGAGGGGCATTTCCGGTGTGAAGGGTGGCGAGAACAAGGTGGCCAGTCTCCGCTGCAGTAAGGGCGAGGGAAATCGTTTCCAGATCACGCATTTCACCGACCATAATAATATCAGGATCTTCTCGGAGAGCTCCCCGAAGTGCTGCTGGGAAAGATTCGGTGTGGGTATGAACTTCGCGTTGGTTGACGTGGCAGCCCTGGGACTCGAAGACAAATTCGATGGGATCTTCGAGCGTGAGGATGTGGTCTTCGCGGTCTTTGTTAATGAAGTCGACGATGGCCGCGAGGGTGGTGGACTTTCCTGACCCCACGGCACCAGTGATGAGGATAAGACCATTCTGGTATCGAGTAAGAGGGGCGATGGAATCGACCGGAAGCTCAAGTTCTTCGATCGTGCGAATGCGGCTATCGATGATTCGGAAAACGATCTCATATCCAAGGCGTTGCTTGATGACAGAGGCGCGGAAGCGGCCACGCTCACTGGCGTAGGCGAAATCGATATCTCCTAACTTTTGCAAATGTTCCCAGCGTTCATCAGTGAGGAAACCGCGGGCTAGACGCTCGGTATCATCGGCGGTGAGAGGGGCGTGGTCATCCCAAATTGGAGAAAGTGTGCCAAACCGGCGCCATGCGGGTGGGTAACCTGCGGGGAGGTGGATGTCTGAGCATTGATAGTCAATACCGACCTGAAGATATTCGTCAACGTGACCGAGAACTTGATGAGACATGTGTAAGATTGATTACGAAAGTAGGTGAAAACGTAGGGATGAACGGATAAATCATCACATCTGGTGTCCTTCGCCAAGCGAGGATTTTCAGTTTTGATGAACAATTAGCAGACTAAACTAGTACCGAGGGGTGTTGTTTTCTCGGATCTGATGTAGAAGATCAGGAAGGAATTTTTCCTGAGCATGAGCGAGAGCCCATTTGAGGACAAAAGGTTTTGCGAGACTGAAGGCGCCACCGAGAGTGAGAGCGATTAAGCTTTTTTTCTTTGTTTTTCCTGTCCCTCTTGGCTTCAGGGCCAAGGTGAGGAGGGTGGCGCTGCCGAGAATGCCAGCCGACCATGCGACTGGGTGATTCTGAAGCGAGCGTTTCACCTGATAGGTGGGACTCATTTGCGGAGCGACACGGGCTGAAGCCTGGGTAACTGCAGTCCGTTGGTATTGAAGCTGGGCGCTTAGTTCTTCTTTACGCCGTTTTCGTTGATCCATGATTGATCTTTAAGCCATTCCTGTCGGGTATAGGCAAATAAGGGTTCGCGAGGTGCTTTGAGGGCTTTGACTAGAAAAATCAAAGCGATGATGAGGTGAAAAATTCCCAAGCCGAGAGCGGCTCCAAGCCAACTGAAAAGTGGGCCTTCCCCTTGGCTTTGAAGGAGTTTTCCTAAAAATGCTGTCCCTGCAGTGATGAGTAAGATGTAGGCAGGCAGGGCAAAGAAGAGGCAGAGGGCGAAGGCTTTGCTCTTTTTCTGTAAAAGCTGCCCAGCTTCTTGCGCCTCGATGGCTAGGAGTTCAGCGCGGGCCTGGAGGTAACGTCCGGTGTCCTTGGCTAGAGAAGAGAGTTCTTCTTTCAGGCCATCTTCGGCATGGGGATGCATTCGGTTGGAAATTTTAGAAAATAAGAGCCGGATTAACGGCGGATGATCAGGCCGAGGATAAAGCCTGCAGCTGCTGCGGTCAGGACTGCTTGCGTAGGATTGGCGCGAACAGTGTCTTCGAGAGACGCGTGTAGTTCTTTCGCTTTAAGCTGGGTGTCCTGCCATTGTTCTCCTGCCACGCCCTTCAGTTCGGCAGCCGTTTCACCGGCATTGTCTCGGATGGCTGCGGCACGGTTCGTGACGACATCCTTGAGGGCTCCAGCACGTTCAGCGGCAGCTTCTTTGACCTGCTGGGCCCGGCTTCCGGTCGCGGCTGCACGAAGTTCTTCGGCTGCGGCTTCAGGTGATGGGCTGGCGGTGGGAGCGGATGTTTCTGAAAATGGATTCTGTGGATTTAGTGGCTCACTCATAGGAAAATTATCAGCGTTAGACGTTGAGATGACAAGTTTTGAAGTGTTTTAAGCTTTTCGAGCTTGTTGAATAAAGAATAGGAGAGAAGCATCATAATAAGCCGATGCGTCATCTAATCCTGTTTCCTTTTCTAATTGTGGCATTTTTGATGCCTGCTCAGGGGCAAGTCCGTCCTCCGATACCTTTACCAAGAATCGTCGGTGGAGCTGATGCGAAAACTAATGACTATCCATGGATGGTTGCGCTGATTTTTTCTGATAGCGACGCGTTGTTTGGGCAATTTTGTGGAGGTTCTGTTCTTCATCCGCGGTGGGTGCTTACCGCAGCACACTGTGTTGCAGATCGTGAGGTGGCCGATATAGAGGTGGGCTATGGATCGACGGATTTAAACAATGTCACGCAGGTAAAGGTGAAGGATATTATCATTCATCCAGATTATAATGAGGTCACTTTTGATTCGGATTTGGCTCTTATTCTTCTTGCTGAGCCATTGCCGCAATCGGTGACAAATATTGAGATTGTCGATGATCCGGTTTTGGCTGCGGCTGGGGTGAATGCCACGGTGATTGGCTGGGGTGCTTTAAACCCAGTAGGGGATACATTTCCCGAAGTTTTACAAGAGGCTTCTATCCCGATTGTTTCTAACGCGGTGGCAAATGCGACTGCTGCACATAATGGGACGCTGACGGATAGGATGCTAGCCGCCGGCTTGGCAGAAGGTGGTATCGATACCTGCGGTGGAGATAGTGGAGGTCCGCTTTTTGTGCCCGGGCCTGGTGGCGAGGGGATTAGGCTGGCAGGAATTACAAGCTTTGGTGCTCCTGGGTCAAATTGCGCCGATCCAGATTCTTACGGAGGATACACACGGGTGAGTGAGTTCGTATCATGGATCGATCAGCATCTAAGGCCAGATTATACGAAGTGGGCGGAGGAGAGAAATGTAAGCCGTTATAATGCGGATGATGATGGCGATGGAGTTAGTAATTTTGCAGAATTTGCCTTCATGACGGATCCGAAAAGAGCTGATCAGGCTGAAATTTTAGCGACTGGTCCATCAGCGGGAGGTGCGCCTGCTATGATTCGTTTTGCGACTCGTCCTGATACGAGTGAGATTGCTTATGGGGCAGAATTTTCTGCTGATCTAAAGGGATGGGATATGATCACTCTGACTGATACGGCTGATGCAGGTGCGATGCTGTCGGGGGAGGCTCCGCAAAATCATGGGGCACGTGGTTTCTTTCGCACTCAGGTCTCGCGTTCGAACGAAATTTCTTCTCAATTGTTGCCTCTGGAAGTGGGTAGCTTTGCGCTTGGATCGTTAAGCTCAGAGGAGGAACTGCTCTCTTCAGGAGCACATTTTCGTGAATACTCTCTGACGGAAGTTGAAGAGGGGAAAGCGGTGGTGGTGACGCTGCGTTCGCGGGTTTTTGATAGCACTCTTGAGCTGCTGAATGATGCTGATGGCTCCTTCATTGCTGCTTCGAATAACGATCAGGCAGGGGGACAGGATGAGAGTCTGGTATTTACGCCGCAGGCAGGGATCGATTACCGATTACTAGTCACGACTCGGAATAGTGGGGAGCAGGGGGACTTCTTTTTAAGTGCTCAGGAACAGCGGGCGTCGTCACCTATTTCTCGTGCTGTGGTCGATGGCGCGTTGCAGGTGACTGATGAGGTGGATCCTACCTTCGAGCCTGATGTTTTTTTTGCGGATGATTATATTATTCCAGTTTTCGATCGGCCTCACCGACTTGTTTTCGTGGTGGAGACACCTGCTGGAGCGACTGGTTTCACTCCTTTTTTGGGCTTTTATCTTTCTGAGCGCTCGCTCTTTCTTGATTCTACTACCACTACGAATTCTTCGCGATCGAGTAGCTTAACTGCGGATGTGAATCCGGGTGAGCGGTATTTCTTTCGGGTGAGTTCTCAGAGCGCTCAGCAAACGGGTGATTATCAGTTAAATTATTTCCCGTTTGGGCTCGTAGCACGAGGTGATGAAATTGAGGGAGAACTCACGGCGGATGATGCCGCCGATGATACACCCTCATTTTTTGATGAAGAAATATTGTTTGCGGATGTGGTGAACTCACCGGTGACAATCACGATGACGAGCACTGCCTTTGATCCTTTTCTTCAGGTCTTCGATGAGGAGGGAGATGCGGTCGCGCAGGCGATAGGAGTGAATGGCTCCGCAACCTTAATTCTGGGACGGGAGGCAGGCATCAATTACATCGTCCGCCTTTCAAGTGTAAGATCAGGGCAGAGAGGGCGCTATCGCGTCAGATTTTAAGAGACTGGGGGCGTTTTTGATCGCTACTGCGCGATGAGATCGTATCCGCGGTGGTCGTTGATGGTGACTTCTGCAAATTCACCGACGGCTGTTTCCATGGGCACAAAAATACGGCCATCGATATCTGGGGCATCCCACATGGAGCGGGCGATGCCGTCTTCTTCGACAAGGACTCTGAGAGTCTTTCCAACTTGGCGATCGTTCACTTTCTGAGCGACTTCATCAATGGCTGAGGTGAGCTCGCGGTGGCGTTTTTTACGAGTGGCGTGATGCACTTGTTCCTCCATCTTAAAGGCGCGAGTGCCTTCTTCCTTGGAGTATTGGAAAATACCACAGCGTTCGAATTGGAAGGTCTGGATAAATTCTAGGAGTTCTTCGTGGTCCGCTTCTGTCTCTCCGGGGAAGCCGGTGATAAAGGTGGTGCGGATGGAGAGGTCAGGAATGCCGTCACGCATGCGCTGGAGGAGATCGCGGATGTAAGCTCCATCAGTTTTCCGATTCATTCGGTCAAGCATGTGATCAGAGATGTGCTGCAGCGGGATGTCGACGTAGCGTGCGACCTTTTTGCACTCAGCAATAGTTTCGATCAGCTCGTCAGACCAGTGCGCCGGATGAGTGTAGAGGAGGCGAATCCAGAAGTCGCCTTCGAGAGCATTCAGCTCTCTGAGAAGGGAGGCGAGGGATTCTCCTCGGGAAGAATCTACCCCGGAGGTGGGCTTTGGTCGATTGCCGCGGCCCTGCCAGCGGTCCATGCCAAAGTAGGTGGTATCTTGAGAGATGAGGTTAATTTCTTTGACTCCCTGAGAGATGAGGCCTTTCGCTTCTTTCACGATTGATTCCTGCGAGCGGGAGCGGTGCTGGCCTCGGATTTTTGGAATGATACAGAAAGCGCAAGTATGATTGCAGCCCTCTGCGATCTTTAAATAGGCCATATGCCCTGGGGTGAGGCGAAAGCGTGGAGTGGTGTAATCAGGAATGTAGCGCGACTTTGCGGTTACCGTATCGAGTGATCCTTCCTCACTGTCACGTTCAAGTGTCTGCCGGACGATGGAGGCGACATCGGTAATCTGGTCTAGCCCGACGAAGGCATCCACCTCTGGCAGGAGTCCGGGGAGATCTTTTTGGAATCGCTGAGAGAGGCAACCGGCTACGATGATTTTTTGCTTTTCACGGGCTGGGTCTTCTTGACGTGCATTAACAGCCTCGATGATGGTGCCGACGGACTCATCCTTGGCGACATCAATAAATGAACAGGTATTGATGATCAACGCATCCGCCATTTCAGGATCGGGGATCAAGGTCATGCCCTCTTCTTGGAGATGTCCGAGCATGATTTCGGAATCGATAAGATTTTTGGCGCATCCGAGCGAGATAAGTCCGACCTGAGTTGGCATAGGCGGAGGCTTGGCAGGTTTGAGGGGAAAGTGCAAGTCTCCTGGCGAGTGAAATCAAGGCCAGGAGAGAGATTTCAATCGGTTTTCGAAGTCCTTCGCAGATCCTTCAGATTCGACCCGGTAGTAGCCCTTTACCCCACTGGAGGAGGTGAGTTGGAAATCTTCACTGCGGAAGATGGGGGCGTCTTGGTCATCACGAAAGCTTACCTGATACCAACGGATTTTTTTTCCAAGGGCCTCAGTTGTTTGCCACAGCTGAGGGACGGAGCGAGTTTTCTGATAGCGGCCGTTTTTTAGTTCCATCTGCACGATGTGGGGCGGGTAGTTCGGGCTGCCGAGAAGGTTTGAGCTGCGCTCGATTTCAAAGCGCTCGCGATCATTTTGAGGATTTTGATAAATCGATACCGGGTTTCCGGCAGGGCTTTTAGTCGTCTTTGGAGATCCCCATGCCTGCTTTAGTGTTTTAGAGCTGAGAGCAGGGACTGAGGTGGAGCTTGCGATATTTGAGCTGCAGCTGATAAGGGTCGCCGCAGTGAAGGTTAGAGAGAGTATTCTAATCGTCATTCGGCCGAGATTAACACGCCGAGGAAATGTCGGCAAGATTCTGCGGCACGGCGGAAGGTTGAAAACGAATAAGTCTTGTTTTTATCCCGCTGAGAGGGTAGGTCCCTGCCAACAACTTCTGACGCTAGTAAGGAGTGGGTTTTCGAGACCCGCTCTTTTTCGTCTCAGGAACCCTTATTTCTAACATGACTACCGATATCGTCGCCCTCATTGAGTTCTACGAAAAGGAAAAGGCAATCGACCGCAATCGTGTGGTGGAAGCCTTAGAGTATGCCTTTTGTTCTGCTTATCGTAAAATGGTTCCAGGCGCTGACGCCATCGAGACATTAACGGCCGTGATTGATGAAAAGCGAGGTGATACCCGTATTCTTGCGAGCCTCGAAGTCGTGGAAGATGACGATTACGTTGATAAATTTAACGAAGTTCCACTCGCTGTTGCTCAGAAAAAGAATGCTGAAGCTCAAATTGGTGATCGAGTAGATTTCGATGTCACCCCGAAGAATTTCGGACGTATCGCGGTCCAGACTGCGAAGCAGACGATGATGCAGCGTCTGCGTCAGGCTGAAAAAGAGAAGATTTATGACGAATTTAAGGATCGTGCTGGTGATATCGTCAGCGGTTCGGTCCGTCGCTTTGAGAAAAGCGATGTCATGGTTGATCTTGGGAAATTTGAGGCACGCATGCCCTCGAAAGAGCGCGTCAATACTGAGGATTACAATGTCGGCGATCGCATTCGTTGCTACGTGGTTTCCGTTGATAATGAAGGTCGTGGTCCAGAAATTATTCTTTCTCGGAGTCACCCGAACTTTGTCCGCCGTCTCTTTGAATCAGAAGTTGCTGAGATCTCAGACCGCACTGTTGAACTTCGTGCGGTTGCTCGTGAAGCAGGATATCGCACGAAAGTGGCCGTTTGGAGTCACGATGATAAAGTTGATCCCGTGGGCGCTTGCGTCGGCCTTCGCGGTGCGAGGGTGAAAAATATCGTTCGTGAGCTCAATAACGAGAAAGTCGATATTATCCGTTGGAATTCAGACATTCAGGAATTCGTGTCAGATGCTCTTAAGCCAGCATCAGTTCGTAGTTTTAATGTCGATGAAGAGGCAAAGGTGGTCAATGTCACGGTCGATGAAGAAGATCTTTCAAAGGCAATTGGACGTCGTGGCCAGAACGCTCGCCTGACCTCTCGCCTCGTCGGGTATGATGTCCAGGTGCGTAAGGATGAGTCCCAGCACGAGCAATTTGAAGCGCGTGTCGAAGACGCTGCGATTCAGCTTGGAGAGCAGCTCGGTCTTGATCCTCAGCTTGCTGATAAGCTTTTCCGCGCTGGTGGAGTGACCCTCGAAATGGTCACCCAAATGCCTGCCGAGTATATTGCTGGTGCTCTTGAAATCGATGCTGACCGCGCTCAAGCTGTCTTGGACGCCGCTCAAAATGGTGGCTCAAGCGTAGATACGCCGGCTGCTGAATAAGTAAAACATATCCTCCTCCATTAAACTCCTTTCCTCGCCCACAACACAAACACCCCCGTTGCGTTCAATCGCATCCTAGAAAAAAACCGCAGATGGCTGATAAAAAAGAAAATAAAGGCAAAGAAGAGGCTCTTGATCTCCTGAGTGGGAACAAGAAACCCTCCCGCCGTGAACGGCAACGCCAGGAAGCGGCCAAGGTGAAAACGGTCGACGATCAGAAAAAGGAAGCCCTGGATCTAGGAATCGACGATGAAAAGCCAAAGCGCAAAAGTGTTCGAAAGACCGAGCGTTCTGGGAAAGCGGTTCTTCCTACGATTTCAAACAAACTAGAGGCCAAAGCCGATCCAGATTTTATCAAGCCTGAGAACGACGATGAGTCATCAGCTGCGAAAGAAGCCGCCCCTGAGCCTGAATCCGCTCCTGAGGTAGAGGCGGTAAGCAATGATAAGCTCATCAGCATCAAGCCTCCGATCATTGTGGGTGATCTGGCTGAGAAAATGGGGCTGAAGTCATTCCAGATTATGGCTGATCTGGTAAAGCTCGAGGTTTTTGTCGCTCCTACTCAGGCGATTGAGCCGGAAATTGCCGAAAAAGTTTGTGAAGCTCATGGCTTCTATTTTGAGCGTGAAAAGCGTGAAAAAGGCGGCGGTGTTCATAAGGAAACAGAAGTCATTGCTGAGCCAGAGCCAGAGCCGGAACAGCCGGTCGATCTTCTTGAGTATCGTGCTCCGATTATCACCTTTATGGGGCACGTTGATCACGGGAAAACTTCTCTCCTCGACTACATTCGTAAAGCCCGCGTGGCTGCGAAGGAAGCGGGCGGCATTACCCAGCACGTCGGAGCCTATCGCGTCGATCACGAGGGAAAACCAATCACTTTCATGGATACTCCAGGTCACTCCATCTTTACCGAGATGCGTGCCCGAGGTGCTGATGTCACCGATATCGTGGTCATCGTAGTGGCTGCTGATGATGGCATTATGCCTCAGACCGTGGAGGCCATTAACCATGCTAAAGCCGCTGAGAAAACGATCATTGTTGCAATCAATAAGTGCGATCTTCCCGCTGCTGATCCGATGAGAGTCGCAACTCAGCTCATGGAGCACGAGCTCGTGCCAACCTCTCTCGGTGGTGATGTCGAGACCGTAGAAGTATCTGCCGCTACCGGTAAGGGTCTCGACGAGCTTCTCGATCTCATGGCCCTTCAGGCTGAGGTTCTCGAGCTTAAAGCAAACCCGAAAGCGAATGCTCGTGCGTCTGTCATCGAAGCGAGCCTCAAGCCAGGCCGAGGAGCAACCGCAACCGTCATTGTCGAAAATGGAACTCTGAACGTGGGTGATCCATTTATCTGCGGACCATTCTCAGGAAAGGTCAAAAGCCTCATCGACGAGCACGGAAAGCCAACGAAAGCAGCTGGTCCCGCCACTCCAGTGGAGGTTCTCGGATTTGCCGAGCTTCCAAACGTGGGTGACTCACTCGTCCAAATGGACAATGAGCGGGCTGCGAAAAAGCTCAGCGAAGAACGTCAACAAGAGTTGCGTCAGAAGCGTCTCGTCCAGCCTAAGAAAACTCGCCTTGAGGACATGCTGGCCGCCGTTGAAGGTGGTCAGAAGACTCAGCTGAAGATCATCCTCCGCACGGACGTGCAGGGATCTGCTGAAGCGATTCAAAAGGCGATTAACGAAATTAAATCTGATAAAGTAGAAGCGAACTTCCTCGCTGCCGGAGCAGGGGCTATTACTGAGTCTGACATTCTTCTTGCAAGTTCTTCGGACGCCGTAGTTCTTGGCTTCAACGTCAAAGTTGAGGGTAAGGCCGTGAAAGTGGCTAAGAAAGAAGGCGTGCAGGTGAAGCTCTTCTCAATCGTTTACGAACTCATTGATCAGGTGAAGGATTCCATGCTTGGACTTCTTGATCCTGAAATCCGCGAGACCGTCATTGGCCGCGCTGACGTGAAGCAGGTCTTCCGTGTTAATAAAGGAAAGGCTGCCGGTTGTGTCATCAAATCTGGTAAGGTAACTCGCAAGGCGCACGCTCGTGTCCTTCGGGGTAAGCAGCCAGTCTTTGATGGTAAAATGTCAACCCTTCGCCGCCACGCTGAAGAAGTGGAGGAGGTCAAGCAGGGGATCGAATGTGGTATCCGCCTCGGTTCCTTCAACGAATATGAGGAAGGCGATATCATCGAGTGCTACACGCTCGATAAGATCGATCAGACTCTCTAAATCAGCCCCTCAATGTCTAAACGTCTCGATCGAGTTAACGAACTAATGCGTCGCGAAATCAGCGGTGTCATTCAGCGCGAATTTGAGTGGAAGGGTGCTCTCGTGACAATCAGCGAGGTCATTGTCACTCAGGACCTCAAAGAGGCAAAAGTCTTTGTGAGTATCTTGGGTGGATCTTCGAAAGAAATCCTCGAAAAGCTCAATAACAAGCACGGCTACATTCAGGGCCGTGTTGCCAAGAGGGTGGTCTTGAAAAATACGCCTGTGCTGATGTTCCGCATCGACAACTCCGCCCAGCGCGGAGTCGATGTCGTGAATCTCCTCGACGAAGTCGCTCAGCTTCCCACTGCTCCTCCGGAGGAGGATGAGAAGTAGGAGGCGCATGCTTTTTGAAATTTTGTAATGAAATCTTTTGAGTGTCCTCAGTGTGGATCTACTCAATACCGAGTCATTGATGATTCTTCGTGGTTTCTAAAGCATTGGCTATGGAATCCAGGGCTTGCGTTTAACGAGTTAATTTTGGGGCAGCGAATCCCTTCCGTCGTGTATGTATGCAAGACATGTAAATTGTCAGATTATCATTCCTTTGGTAGATGCGGTTCGTGTCAGGAATTTTTTCAACCCAAAGATGTTGCTCCCTTCGGTAATTATAGAGGTATCCAATGTCCGCAGTGCGGAACAAAGGTTAGCTGCCTGAGAAACTACACCGCTAAAATTCTTTTGTCGGTAGCTCGTTTAGGATCGAAAGTATTTAAAATTAAATAGCGCGAAGCGCAGTCACAGCTTGCCGAGACTGTGCTTCAATTTGAGTGTTATACCGCACATCATCGTTAAATTCCAATGGATGGCATACGGGATATAGAGCTGATGGGTAAAATGACGGCTAAGCAATAAGTTGAATGTGTGATGCTAGCCTATATGAGTTGAAATGATTCATTGAGTCTCCAGCTCCGAGCGGGTCAGCCGCATTTTGTTCTGCTATGTTTGCGTCTTTGAGATTCTCCCCCAGAAGAGGCCCATCATCCCGAGAATCAGACCAATGAATCCTGGCCAGAATGGAGGCACAGAGTCTGTCGCGATATTCTCGATCATCTCACGAAATGTCCAAGTCGGGTGTTCACCTCCCAAGAGAAGCCGCCGATCCTCATCAAATATCTCAGAAAGTGCTTCCTTTGATATATGTTGTCCCGCCCATCGATTGAGATCGGCCTCCAGTTGCATTGCGCTACTCAGGCCTCGGGTCTTCGCGGCCGCGCCCTCAAATGATGAGTACCACATCCAGATGATGCTCATGAAGATAAGCCAGATGGATGGGAGTTTCTGCATCTCGGTTCCTAGTATGGTGACGTTTCCTTCCAAGCTGTCAATGACTCCTCTAACTGCGAAGAGAATTCGTCGGTTTCGCAATGGCTCGCAACGACTTGGTCGGTCACGGGCGAACGATAGTGGAATGTGAGCGTGAAGCCTCTCCCGGAAAATGATCCGTACCACCGTTCGACTGGTCCGGGAAAATCTTCGTCATCTTTCGGCGTGAATCGCGGATCTGATGAACCAATCCTAGCGCTGATATCATCAAGTGGAAGTATGAATGAGATGTCTTTGGGAATCTGGTCAATGCACTCGGGCTTGGGAAGAGCCAGCCATTCCTCACGAGAGATCCACATTAGCTGAGCTTTCGTCTCGCGGAGAGCAGGCTGTTGATCCGCCGCATCTCGGTCGGTCTTTTCGTCAATGTTACCCGAGACTCTGATCTCAGGCAAAGTGCTCCGTAGAAATGCCAATAATTTACCGCGACTCTTCTGAGATACTACGTTTTCGATGTAGGGAAACCTGACACGTTGACCATCCTTTTTGGTAATCGTGAAATTGAAGCCGTCGGTGTCATCCCAGTAGATCTCCTCGATTTCAGAAACCAAAAGTTGCTTCTCTTTGCCGACAAATCCCCATTCGATTTCGTCTTCAGTGATACTAAAAACGTGTGTGAGTGCCCCTCCCGTGGTCATCCAACATCCGCGGGCGAAGATCACGAACAGGCAGACTCCAACGATGCCAAAAATCAGACGAAGTGGATCAGCTCCAGATTCGCTCGCGAGGTCCACGAACCCAATAAACATGAACACCACTGACAGCGTGAAAATCAAGCAAAGCCCAACAAAGACTAGGATTTTCGAATCACGTTTTGTCCGGTTGAACGATTTCATTTTTTACCGAACTTCCTCTTGATTTGAAACGAGCCTGGTTCTTTGTTAGTTACTTCTTCTTCCCGCGGAGCATGGCTTCGATGAAGGGGCCTACTTCGCCATCCATGACATTCTGGATATTGCCTGTTTCGTGGCCGGTACGAAGATCTTTGACCATCTGGTAGGGCTGGAAGACGTAGGAGCGGATTTGGCTTCCCCAGCCGATCTCACCTTTTTCAGAGTAAGTCCGGTCGGCTTCTGCTTTTTGCTTATCCTCTTCGATTTGATAGAGCTTCGCACGTAGGAGTTCCCACGCGAGTTCACGGTTTCGCAGCTGTGAGCGCTCCTGGGTCGAGCGAATGACGATGCCGCTAGGAAGGTGTTTTAAGATAACCGCAGTTTCCACCTTGTTGACATTTTGTCCGCCTTTACCACCGGAGCGGGCGGTGGAAATTTCTACTTCAGAGTCGGGGATTTCGATTTGGATGGTGTCATCGATTTCCGGGGTGACATCGAGTGAGGCAAAAGAGGTGTGTCGCTTTCCTGCGCTATCGAAGGGGGAGATACGGACGAGTCGATGAACTCCTCGCTCGGCTTTGAGGTAGCCGTAGGCGTAGGGGCCATCGATTTTTAAAGCTGCGGAAGCGATGCCGGCTCCGTCACCTTCTTGGTAATCGGTGACGGTGACTTTGAAGTCATTTTGCTCTGCCCAGCGAGTGTACATGCGGTAGAGCATGCCTGCCCAATCGCAGGCCTCCGTGCCTCCCGCGCCGGCTTGGATGACGACATAGGCATTATTCGGGTCTGACGGGGCATCCAAGAGGATGAGAAGTTCGAAGGATTCGAGATCTTTGATCAGTTGATCAAAGCTTTGACGTGCTTCTTGTGCGGAATCGAGATCATCAAATTCCTTCGCGAGCTCGATACTTGCGAGCAGGTTTTCGAGGTCTTTTTCGAGCTTTAAAAAGGGAACCAGTTTCCCTTTGAGAAGAGTGGTTTCCGCGAGGACTTCACGAGCTTTATTCTGGTCATTCCAGAACTCAGGATCAGCGGCTTTATCTTCAAGTGCTGAAATTTCAGATGAAAGCGTGGGGACGTCAAAGATACCTCCTGAGTTCCGATAAGCGGTCCTTTACGGAACCGGTATCGACCGCCAGGAGGTCAGCGATGGATTCATTTGCCATGTGCTGAAGGAGGTAAGGGAGCGGAGCTTAAGAAGAAAGACAAAACAGGTTTCATTCGCCGGATTCTCTCTTGTGAAATTCACAAGCTATTTTTAGGCTCTTGCCTGTGGATTTCATCACTCTCTGCGTCTTGGCGTTCTTCGGGATCGTTTGTTTTTTTCTGGCAAAGGCACGGGGACGAAATCCATGGCTCTGGGCTCTCTTAGGATTTTTCTTTCATGTCTTTAGCTTAATCTTGCTCTTCTTCTTACCTCGTGGAGATCTTGAAGATGAGCTATTAGCCTTGAAGGGAAAGGTGCGGGTTCTTGAAACTCAGAAGGATTTAGACGCTCCGAAGATGAAAATTCAGTAATTCGCGACGCTGGGTAAGGGATTAGAAATTGAAGTCAAATTTCCGAGTTTCTCCAGCTTTGAGAGTGAGTTCCTTCTTAATATTCGGCCGGATAATCAGGGTGAGTGTCTGATCAATATCACTGGTGAGGGTGAGCTGGGCATTCTTTTTCGTTAGATCCCAGGCGACACGATCAATGGTGCAGCGATTTCGACCTTTGAGGCCGGTGAACTCTCCTTTCGGGAGCGCTTTAGGCATCGCGGGGAGAAGTTCGATGAGGCCGGGCTGGGTGAAGACCGCATTTTCAATGAGCATACCCTGGAGACTTAAAATATAGTCAAAATTATAGATGCGATGGTTGAGGTCGTGGGAAGTTGCAAGACTTGCAAAGAGGTAGTTATTCTCGAGGGTGTATTTTAAAATGTCATAGAATGGTTCGGGCTTTTTAACTCGAAGCCAGCCGATGGCTCGCTGAATGAAATCGTGTGCTTGTACGATACGATGATTCTTTTTTTCGAGTGCTTTGATGACATGGGGGACGAGGTGTTTCGTCTTAGGATTCTCGGGGTTAATATCGTAGCCGGGCCAGACGACATACATGTGACTGGAGTGACGGTGACCGTAATTTTCACCATGTCCGGGCCAGGCCCATTCCTGGAGAGCTCCTGCTTTATTGACGAGGTATGGAGGTAGGGCGGCGAGGAGGTCTTGAGCTGATTTTGAAGGGGGAAGTCCGAGGTCTTTTTCGGCTTTAAGGAGATTCGTCAGCAGCTGGCGGCAGGCTGAGATATCCATGGTGGAGTTAATGGCGGCAGAAGTCCGAGGCTGGATCTTAGCCCACCCATTTTCGGGAGAACAGGAGGGGACGAAGATGAGCTTTCCATTGTCATCTTTGTAAGTGAGGAAATCTTCGTAGAAGAGGAGGATTTCCTTCATGATGGGGTAGAGTGTTTTGCGGAGAAATTCTTTATCGCCATCAATTTCATACTTCTCCCAGAGTGGGTAAATGATCCAGGGGCCGAGACCAGTGGCGGTGGGGTGAGCGTGGTAATGGTTAAAGTGATGAGGGACGGCTACTTCTCCATCGATGCGGACGGGGCCCAGGATTCCTCTCATGCCGTAGAGCTGTTTTGCTCCGTCTCTCCACTGGGGAAGGGTTCTTTCGATGAGGGCCTGATAGCCACGCATGCACTCGCTCATATTAGCGATATGCCCACCCATGACGGCCATATTTGCATTGGCATCCATGGTGTAGTCACCTGCCCAGGCTGCTCCCCAGCGGCCGAGGAAAACGCCAGAGAGGCGAGGGGCATATTCGGCGCCGCTGGATGCCATGAAGAGGTAGCGGCTGGTGTAAAAGAGGCGTTCGAGAAGGGCGGGGTGGATTGTGTTTTTGTCGGCGTTTTCCGTAGCGATGAGCTGCTCCGTACTTTGTTTCCGATCTTCTTCCGAGGCGTGGAGGGAGTAGTGAACCCGGTCGTAGATGGGTTGGTGTATTTCACGATGCTGTCTCAGAAGTTCATCGTAGTTCGGAGAAATGGCGGCGAGTTTCTTTTTAAGTGCCAGCTTATCCCATTCCTTAAAGTCGGCACGGTGGCGGTCGAGAGCGGTGATGAGAATGACTTCAGGAGCCCCAGTGATTTTGATTTTCTGCCTTTTTTCGGCTCGGAGTCGGCCTTTCTTCGGGAGGATGATACGGGTCACTCCTTCGTATCCGCCCTGTTCGCCATTTCGGGCGGGATACTTTGCACGCCAGCTGAGCCATTCTTTATCGACGAGAACTTCATGTGAAATGTTTTTGGGATGTCGCTCACAGGCTTCGAGTCCTAGAGTGAGATTGATGGGGTGCCCCTTGGAGGACTTCGTGAGGCGAGTGACGATGATGTCATGGGCGCGCGAGACGAAGGTTTCGCGTTTCCAGTCGCCAAAGCCATCGGTGAATTCGGTGATGATTTCACCGGTTTGATAGCGGGTCGTGCGCTTGTATTTGATGGGATAGCTACCGCCGATAAATTCCAAGTTGAGGCGATATCCGGGGTGGAATTTCTGAGTCCAGAACATGCCTCCATTGGTCCGCTTTTGCCATTCATCCCAGTAGAGTTTCCAGCCTTCGCCGATTCGTCCTGCTAGCATTTCTCGACGCATGGGCTCGAGCATGTCGCTCATGTCAGGAATGGGGTCGCGGCCATTGCCTGGGTTGAGGAATTTGTGGCTGTTGAAAATGAGAGTTTCTTTGGGTTGTCCTCCGTATTGCATCACTCCACTGAGGCCATTTCCAGAGAGCATGGCGTCTTCCCAGCGGTTTGCCGGGAAGTTGCTATGGATTTGGTGATTCAGCGGCTGAGCCCAGCTTGGTGCAGTCAGCAGTGAAATAAAAAAAAGAAGCAGGCGGATCATGGTAATGATCCAAGCCTGCCTCGATTTCTCTGACAAGAATTGTCCCGCTGAAGTGACAAATTGCTGAGATTGCCATTCGTGCCAGGCATGTAAATTTTTCAAAAAGGCAAAGCCAAAAAGGTCGCACTCACCGCAGTCATGAGAAAACTCCTCATTCACCTCAACTCACTAATGAGGAGATATTTAGAGAGCGATAAAACCGCCTCGTGAAAAAAATCACGAATACAGTTGGTGATACACAAATTGAAGAATCACGGCTTGAGGGATTTTTCAGACGGCTTCTTAGCAAACGATGGAAAAAAGCTTTGACGATTTATCTTCAGCCCCTGTATCTTTGCGAAAGATTTTAAAATTTCATCTGTCAATCTTATTTCATCTATCAATTCATAATAAGTAGAATACGAAAGTTCTAAACTTCCATCAGAAATCAAAAAGCCTTTCATTGGAGTATCAGAATATTGGCTATATTTTTTGATGACGCCTTTTTTCAATAAGGAGGAATCACGCCACACTTCTTCAAGAATTTTCCTGATTTTCTTAAGATCTGTTAGTCGTCCAAGTATTTTGGGTTCGTTGCCACCAATTTCTTTCGACCAATTTTCTTCTTTAATAATCCCTGAAGCTAAGTCCACAGTAATCTTCCTTGTTGTCTCGGGTAATGCTGTGGCAGTTATAAAGACAACATGATTTGGCTCAAATGCGAATAATAAATTCGATATTAGAAAAAAGAAAATTATTTTGAGTATGGATAGTTTCATTTTGCTGCAGGAGGCACTGGAATTTGACTGATTTTAGAAGTTGCTTGATCCCTTTCTTCAGAAGCTTTCCCCTAAGTTCTTTAAGTTTCTCATAGTCTAGCTTGAGAATCTTTCGGTCACAAATTTTTACGTCAGGCATGAATGGCACGGACTTAAGTGCGATTTCAGGTAAAATTCCTTGATGAAATCTACGTAAAGCCGGTTCGGGTATGATTTGAAAGTGTGAACAAACAACCTGTCCTCACCGGCTTTCCGCACACCGTATTTGCCACTGCCAAGCATCGGGCATAAGCCGCGATTCGTATCGCCAGAAAACGTCTTATCAGCGATTCATTGAGTGGTTATAGTCTGATCTTTGTAGGAGTCTTACCTGCAGCCTTTCTTAATCAAATCGACCCCACAAAACGACAACGCAGCTTTGAGCTGCCTCCCGGTTTTCTGGGCCTGGATCGGCCAAATTTTAGAAGCCAATGCCATCGCTCAACAACCTACTGGAAGAAAAAGCAGAAAGCTGCTTAAGTCCGGGTCATTCTTGTTAGGGGGATATCTTTTTATCCAAAGGCCTTCGCGAGGTCGGCGAGATCATTGCTGCTGGCCTGATCTGCGGCCACGATGGCTTCCCGCTGAAGCTCGACGAGTTGGGAAATTCCTTGCTTTGAAAGATCGAGCATGGCGGTCATTTCTTCTGAGGTGAAGACTGCTTCTTCACCGCTGCCTTGGATTTCTACGAATTCTCCACTCTCGGTCATGACGACATTGAAGTCGACGGCCGCATCCCGGTCTTCGGGGTAATTTAAATCGAGGATAGGCTCGCCCTCGTAGACGCCCGCGCTGACCGCTGCGATGAGCTTTTTCATGGGGAAGTCTTTGAGCTTTCCAGCACCCATGAGCTTATTGAGTGCGATGGCTACCGCGACGCAGCCACCAGTGATGGAGGCGGTCCGGGTGCCACCATCAGCCTGGATGACATCGCAGTCGACCCAGATGGTGCGAGCGCCGAGGGCTTTCAGGTCGACTACGGCACGAAGTGAACGGCCGATGAGGCGCTGAATTTCTGAGGAGCGGCCATCGAGCTTTCCGCGAGAAATATCGCGAGACTTCCGGTCATGGGTGGAGTAGGGGAGCATGGAATACTCGGCGGTGAGCCAGCCGCCTTCGATCTTTTGGTAGCGCATCCAGCCGGGCACGCTTTCCTCTACGGTAGCAGCGCAGATGACGCGGGTATTTCCAAATGAGACCAGCACGGAGCCGGTGGCATTTGGAGCGACATTTGGAGTAAAGGAGATGTCACGAAGGTCTGAAGGGCTGCGATCGTCAGGGCGTTTCATAAAGCCGTCGATATCTCGCATTTATAAAAAGAAAACTCTAAATCTGAAAATTGGGATTTAGGGTGGGCTATGCTCTGGATGGCTTTACTGATTGTCGTTATTTTACTCTGGGTCGCTGGTCTTTATAATAAGCTGGTGAAAAGGCGGAATCGTATGCGTGAAGGGTGGAGTGGAGTGGAGGTTCAGCTGAAGCGGCGGCATGATCTCGTTCCGAATCTAGTCGAGTGTGTCAAAGCCTATCAATCTCACGAACGTGAGGTGTTGGAGAGTGTTGCTCTTGCTCGTGTGGCAAGTGGGCCACAGGCAGCGGGGGACGCGGAAGAGGCGCTGGGGAAAGGTCTCGGGAGGCTCATTGCCGTAGCGGAGGATTACCCCGAACTACGGGCGGATGAGCAATTTTCTAAGCTGATGACCGAGCTGGTGGAGACTGAAAATGAGCTGCAATATGCCCGGCGGTATTATAATGGGGCGGTGCGGGATTTAAATAATGCCGTGGAAGAGTTTCCTTCAAATGTGATTGCAGGTGCCTTTAAGTTTGGTCGAGGCGATTTTTTCGAGGTCTCAAAAGCGTCTGAACGAACAGCGAGCAGAGTATCTTTATGAAAAGTGTCCTTCTATTTTTAGTTCTGGCGCTGAGTTCGCTAGTAGCGGTCGGTGAGGAGCGCATTAAGTCCTTTCACAGTCAGATTATCGTGCTGAGGGATGGTTCATTGAAGGTGACTGAGACGATCAAGGTGAAAGCGGAGGGGAAGCAAATCCGACGGGGGATTTTTCGCGACTTTCCGCAGGTGCACCGGATGAGGTGGGGCTTCCTAGAAAAGCGCCCCTTTGAGGTGCAAAGTGTGACGAAGAATGGCGTAGAGGAACCTTATGTGGTTGAGCGTTTACGGCGCGGTTCTCGGGTCAAAATCGGGCGTGAAGAGGCTTTTCTTGAACAGGGAATTTACACTTATGTCATCAGCTATACTACTGATCGGCAGCTCCTGACTGATGTCGATGGTAAGGACGAACTTTACTGGAGTGTCAGCGGGAATGAGTGGGCTTTTCCCATCGATCAACT
>CALGMJ010000056.1 GCA_937958875.1 uncultured Verrucomicrobiales bacterium
CTCTCAAAACCCGGAGCAGGACGCTCCGGGTTTTTTGTTCCCAAAAATTTCAAACACCATGGACCACGAAACTCTCACAAAACGCCTTACTGCGCTTGGCATCAAAGAAGATGACCTTGTCGAGAAGTTCATCCGTGGCACCGGCAGCGGCGGGCAGAAAATTAACAAAACCTCCTCTTGTGTGTTCCTCCAGCACCCTGCTTCCGGCATAGAAGTCAAAGTCCAAAGAGAGCGCTCTCGAGAAATGAACCGGATGCTCGCGCGTCATGAACTCTGCGACCGACTGGAAAAACGAGCTGCCGCTGAAAAGCTAGCTCGAGTGCAACGACGAGAAAAAATCCGCCGTCGTAAGCGAGCTCCTTCCAAGCGAGCTAAAGCGCGAAATGTGGAGAATAAACGCAAGCACGGCCAGAAGAAGCAAAACCGCCGTAAGCCTGGACTAGACTAGTGGATCAGCTTGAGAAATTTACGCTCAGCTTTGTCTGCCACCATGGCAAAGACGTGATCATCAGCATTCAGGAGATCATCCGGTCCCGGCACGATCGCTTGCAGCCCTTTGATGAGTCCCACGAGGACACAACCCGCAGGCCACTTGATTTCTGAGACTGGTTTTCCATCCACTTTAGCCCCCTCTTTAATTTGGGTCTCAATCACCATTCCTGTGCCCAGACGTCGTACGATGTGGTACTTTTCTGAAGTTACAAAACGGGAAATCTCCTTTCGAGATGCTTCGCGAGGACTGATCGCAGCCATCACGCCAAAATGGCGACCTGACGAACTAATGGCACGAGCATAATCAGCGCGGTGAATCAGAGTGAGACAGTTGGCCGCCCCCAAATTATGAGCCTGAAGACAGGTCATCACGTTATCTTCATCACTACCACTGGTCGCGACGAAGAAATCCACATCACCCACCTGCTCTTCTTCCAGCTCCGCCACCGATGTAGCATCCGCATTGATCACCGTCGTATTTGAGAGCCGGTTCGAGAGTTCAGCGGCTGCTTGTGGGTCACGCTCAAAGATACGCACTCGGCAATTCCAGCTCTCTAACATCTGAGCAAGTGAGAAACCGTATTCCCCTCCACCAAAGATCACCACCCGCGGCCCGTCTTTCGTCTTTGATCCTTTTTGTAAGTCTTCCACCAGTCCCCGAAGCTTTCTAGGCTCACCGAACACAGTCACGATATCTCCTCCTTCGAGTTGGGTATCGGCAGCAGGGACAAAATGCTCGCTACCACGAGTCACAAGAGCGACGCGTGTCCTGCCTGGGAAATCAACATCGTGGAGAGCGACGCCGACAAAATCGCTTTTGGGACTCACCTTGATTTGCTGAAGCTCGATACGGCCCCGCGCAATTTCTTCCACTACCAGGGAATCAGGATTACGGATAAACTTTGCTAGTTCAATGGCTGCGAGACGCTCTGAGCTAAACGTGTGGTCGACTCCGAAGTGGCCGCGAAAATCAAAGAGCCATTCTTCACGCTGTAGACCGGGATGAACCCGGCTCACCACGCGGGCCACTCCTTGAGACTTCGCAATCGAAGCACTCATGAGATTGACGGTATTTTCACTGGTGAGCGCGAGAAAGAGCTCACATTCGCCGATATTGGCCTCTGCCAGAGTATTGACGCTCACGCCATCACCGACCACGACACGGCCCTCGATGAGGTTTTGAAGCTCTTCCGCTCGTACTGGGTCAGCCTCGATGACCGAGATCGTGTGAGCTCCACGAGAGAGCTCGATAGCCAAATGGCGGCCAATTTCACCTGCTCCTACGATGATGATATTCATAGCTTAATCGCGGTATTGAGCATAAGCCTCGATGATTCGTCCCACCACTGGATGGCGCACCACATCGGTGGAATCGAATTTTGAAAAAGCCACCCCTTTCACTCCTTTTAAAGCAGCCTCGGCCTCGGTAAGTCCAGAGGTCTCATGTTCTTTGAGGTCAATCTGAGAACCATCTCCGGTAATAACGCAGCGAGAACCTTCTCCGAGACGGGTAAGAGCCATAAACATCTGCTCCCGAGTGGTATTCTGAGCCTCATCTAGAATGACGAAGGATTTTGAAAGCGTGCGACCACGCATGTAGGCTAAGGGCGCAATCTCGATGCTTCCATCGTCAAGTCGCTGCGCTCCTTCTTCGTAGCCAATCATGTCATCGATCGCGTCATAGAGCGGCCTCAGGTAGGGAGCGACTTTTTCCTTCATATCACCAGGGAGAAAACCGAGCGCTTCGCCCGCTTCCACGGCTGGACGGGTCAGAATGACTCGGTTGATTTCCTTATTTTTCAGCAGATGCAGTGCCATCGCCACCGCGAGATAGGTCTTCCCGGTTCCTGCGGGACCGAGCCCAAAAACAACCTCATTTTTCAGCATCGCATTAAGATAAGAAAGCTGATGAGCAGTGCGCGCCACCACCGGCTTACGCCCCCGAGCACCAACCAGCCGGACTTTCACCATCTCAGAAACTCCCGAAGCCACGCTTTTATCTGTCGAGAGATCGACGGCAGTGCGAAAATCTCGGGCAGTGAGTTCCGCACCATCGCGACGGGCCGTCTCAAGGTCTGAAAAAATACTCCGTGCCAACTCACAGCCCTCTTGGTCTCCACGGAATAAAATCCACCCATCGCGGGTAATGGCCTTCACGCCTACCTTTTCTTCCAAGTAGCGTAACTCGGCTTCCTCATTTCCAAAAAGGGACTGTAGAAAACGTGGCGTGTCATACTCGAGCTTCAGTTGAAACTCTTCAGGGGAATCAGCAATCACTGGCAGGAAGTTAGAGCCTTCCTTCCCACTTGGCAATCTGTCATCTTCCGTCCAGAGTCATCCCGCATGATTGGGATTATTGACTCTGGAGTCGGCGGACTCTCCGTGCTCAATGAAATCCAAAAACTCCTCCCCAACCATCCGACTATCTATATTGGCGACTCCGCCTGGTGCCCGTATGGCACTAAGAGCTACCTCGAGATCATTGCTCGCTGTCGCACCCTCTGTGACTACCTTGTGTCCCGCGGCGCAGAAGTCATCGTCATCGCCTGTAATTCAGCCACCATCGCAGCCGTCGAGACTCTTCGCACCGAATATCCCATCCCCTTTGTCGGTATGGAACCCGCGGTGAAACCCGCCTCTCAACGGAGCAAAACAGGGGTCATCGGAGTGCTAGCCACCGAGGCTTCGCTAAAGGGAGAAAAATTTCATCGACTCGTCTCCGATCATGCAGAAGGAGTGACGGTAAAAACACTTCCCTGCCCAAAATTTGTCGAACTCGTCGAGCGTGGTATCCTTACTGGACCAGAAGTCGAAGAAGCCATCCACGAATACACAGATCCGATGCTTGCGGCAGGCGCAGATATTCTGATTCTCGGCTGCACCCATTACCCCTTTTTGAAACCCACTATCCAAAGTATCCTCCCAGCTGAAATTCAATTGATCGATACTGGAGCAGCCGTCGCCCGCCGGACAGCATCCCTCCTGAGCGGCCCCAGCGCCATCATGCAGGCCTCACTCGAAATAAACACCACCGGCTCCTTCGACCAGCTGACTCAGCTCCTCCCTCTCCTCTGCCCCCACCTCACCGTTAACGCCCAACATCTCGACTTATGAAATTCGCACTCCTGCCAGCCCTCATTTTTGTCGCTACTCTGATCCTGCTATTCTGGAAACGAGATGAGGTCACCGCAGAACCTTCCACAAATCCCCCTCTCGCGCCGTCCCTCGTGCACCCTGGCTACCAAGAAGGCAAAGCCACCCGCGATGGCACCGGAAAATTCTATCTCGGACGGGAAATCGCCCAAGTCATGGGGCATCCCGCCATTAACTGGCTCGAACGGGAAAATCGTGAAGACGAAGAAAATCCCAGCCGCGCTATTACCCTACTTGATATCGAGCCTGACCACATCATTGCAGACATCGGGGCAGGCTCTGGCTACTACAGCTTCCTTCTCTCCCCTCTTGTCCCAGAAGGAAAAGTGGTCGCAGTCGATATTCAACCTGAGATGATCAACTTCCTCGAAAATCGAAAAGTTCAAAGTGGAGTTAAAAATATCGAAACCCACCTCGGAACCATCACCTCCACCCAGCTTGAGTCGGAGTCAATCGATGCCGCCATCATGGTCGATGCCTACCATGAATTTTCACACCCATTTGAAATGATGAGTTCACTGGTGACAGCCCTCAAACCAGGAGGCCGCATTTTCCTCCTAGAATACCGGGCCGAAAACCCAAACGTCCCGATCAAACGGCTCCACAAAATGAGTGAAGCCCAGATAAAAAAAGAAATGAACACCGTCGGCCTTCGCTACCAGAGGACACACCATGACCTCCCGTGGCAACACCTGATGGTGTTTGAAAAAGAGTAACTTAAAAAAATTCTTACGATCTCGGAGAACATCCGTAACCTCGAACCTCCGCGCATTGCTAGAGTCATCGCCATTACTTGGAAAATTGTTTTAAAAACCACTGATTACCCAGATTTCACTGATGCTTATATTGCAGAGCCTAAGAAAATCAGTGAAAATCTGGGTAATCAGTGGTTTTCTTCCGC
>CALGMJ010000057.1 GCA_937958875.1 uncultured Verrucomicrobiales bacterium
GATGATGAAGATATGTTAGAAGAAGAGCGTCGCCTTTTCTATGTGGCCCTGACCCGAGCGAAGGACGAGCTCTATCTGACCTATCCTCAAATCAATCCTAAGAGTTATACTGGAGACATCATTCAGCGTCCTTCACGTTTCATCGATGAATGTCCTCCAGAAATGATGGAGCGTTGGGATGTCGGGCCTGCTTGGTGAACAGGGCTCCTACACAAGGGGGTAATCCAGACTAAAATCTTTCTAGAGTGATCGTCATTACTTGGAAAATCGTTTAAAAAACCACTGATTACCCAGATTTCACTGATGCCTATATTGCAGAGTCTAAGAAAATCAGTGAAATCAGGGTAATCAGTGGTTTTCTTCCGCTAATACCTCAGGTTTCGCCCTGCCTCTGCTCTGAATTTCTCCCTTGTCTAGGGACCCTGCGTAGCTTGGTGAAGAGGTCTGATTACTTGACTTAGTAGTAGGTCATGTTATTGTCCTTTAATGGAAATGGTCAATGTCAGTGAGCTAAAGGCTCATCTCTCCAAATACGCTAGGAAGGTGAAATTGGGAGAAACAATCATTGTCTGTGAGCGCAATAAACCGATTGGTGAATTCCGGCCATTCTCAAAGGTATCTAAAAAGTTGCGGCCTGAGCCAGGGCTTCTAGCAGGTCAAATCTCGCTCAATGATTCCTTCTTCGACCTTGATGAAGAAATAGAAGGAGATTTTCTTGGAACAGATTGATGGCTGCCTATTTGTTAGACACTTGTGCCGCAATCTATTTGTGGTCAGGACAAAAAATGCTGCCTGCTAGAGTTATCGAAATTTTGAGAAATCCCGAAAATACATTGGTATTTCACCAAATTTCTTATTTGGAAATGAGTATCAAATATTCTCTCGGGAAATTGACCTTAAAATCCTCGGTGGAGGACATCATTTCAGAGGGAGTGCGGTCTTATGAAATGACTTATCATACCCTCTCGAATCGAGGGATTGCTGGTCTCAGTGATCTTCCCTGGCTTCACCGTGATCCCTTTGATCGACTTCTGATTTCTCATGCTCGCGCTGAGAAGCTCATTTTCCTGACCCCAGATCGTCAGATTAAGAAGTACGACGTTCCTGTAGTATGGGAAGAATGATTTCAGTGCTGATTTCGATTAGAGTGGTAGTTTATCCCTGAAAATAAAGATGAGCACTCCAATCACGATGGCGAGGACTGCGAGCTTCATAAACGCAGCGGTGATTTTAAAATAAAGATAAACACCAATCAGGAGGATTACGATGGCGCCGATGATGAGAGGTAACTGATCCATTTCTAGGAGCGTGGAGATTCGCGTGTGAGAGGTCAATGAGCGAAAATTGAGTGTTTGAGGTCCATGTGCATTTGTTTCTCAAGCTCTGCTTTTACATAACGACTTTCGCTGTTAAGATCGTGCTATGATTCTTGCCGCGGGAGATAGTGTGACGCCAGTAGTGGCTCTTTTAGGGATGGTGCTGGGGAGTGTGATTGTCATTTCTTTGGTGCTGGCGAAGGCTCGGCAGTCTCTCCTTGTCGGGTATTTTTTATGTGGAGTGGTGCTTGCAAACACGGGAGCTACGAAGCTTCTCGGAGATTCACCAGAGTTGGCCATTGGAGTGCTTTCGGAGTTAGGGGTGGTCTTGCTGATGTTTACTTTGGGAATCGAATTTTCCTTAAGGGAGCTGGTACATTTACGGAAAGTGGTGATTGGTGGTGGTGGGCTCCAGATGTTGGTGACCACGCTTCTGGCAATGGCGACGGGATGGTGTTTTGGACTGACGGGACCGAGCTTACTGGTAGTGGGTTTTGCGATGGCCCTGTCCTCGACTGCAGTGAGCATCAAGTCCTTCCAAGATATGGGCCAGCCCGATACACCGGGTGCGAGGATGGCCTTGGGCGTGGCTATTTTTCAGGACCTAGCGGTGATTGTATTTATGGTGCTTCTGCCTTCTCTTGTCGGTGAGGATGCGGGTGGAGCTGGGTCTTTATTTTTAGCATTAGGAAAGGGCGTGCTCTTTCTCGCGGTATGTTGGGGGCTAAGTCTGTATGGAATTCCACATTTACTGCATGAAGTGGCGAAGACACGCAGCCGGGAGTTGTTTACGGTGACGGTGGTGGGGCTTTGCGCCATCATCGCATGGGGGGCGAGTTGGTTCGGCCTGAGTCTCGCGCTGGGAGCTTTCGCGGGCGGTCTCGTGGTGAGCGAGTCGATTTATTCTCACCGGGTTCTTTCAGATGTGTTGCCGTTTAAGGATCTCTTCTTAACGGTATTTTTCGTGTCCGTAGGTCTCTTGATTGATTTAGAACAGGTCTATCAACAGTGGATCGTGATCAGCATCGGAGTGATCGGGATCATTACGGTGAAAAGCTTGATCATTGTGGTGATCGCTCACCGCATGGGCTTGCGGATACGTCAGGCTTTAGCTGCAGGTGCCGCGCTTGCGAGTAGTGGGGAGTTTTCACTCGTGCTTTTAAGCCGTGCTTCTGATTTGGGTGGTCTGTCCGAGTCTATCGAACAGATCTTACTCGCCTGCACTGCCGTTTCGATGGCGCTCGTTCCTACCTTAATGCGTGGAGCTGGGCCTCTGTCTGAAAAGGTCGAAAAATGGCCTCTATTTAAAATGGGTCAGGTGCAAAAAGAACTTACCTTCGAGGGCCGAATCGAGGCTCTGCGCGATCATGTCATTATCTGTGGGTATGGGCCAGTAGGGCAGTCTCTCCATGAAGCGCTTGATCGGCTTTCGGTGCCTGTAGTGGTGATGGAGATGAATCCAGAGACGGTGCAAGCTTTGAATAAGCGAGGGGTTTCTGCACTTTTTGCGGATGCGACCGATGTGGAGTCGATTAAGCTCGCGCAGGTGAGTGCTGCGAGAGCGATTGCCTTTACCTTTCCTGAACCGGATCTTGCGATTGCTGGCATTCGGGCCGCCCGGAGCGAAAATAAAGAAATTGTCACTTACGCACGTGCGAAATTTTGCAATGGAGTGTCTCTCCTTAAAAAAGAGGGCGTGCACCATATCTTCCATGATGAAGCGACCAGTGGGGATGCAATGGTGAAAGCAGTTTTAGGGTGCTATGCCGTCGAAGAAAGTTAGCGCGTGCTGTGCTATGCCAGAGCCTCTTGGAGTGCTTCGGTGAGACGGCCATCATCTTCAGGAAAGATCGTACGAAGATCGATGAAGAGAGCGTCATCAGTTGTGTAGCCAACCAGAGCATTTTTACCGGTGCGTAGCTTACGGGAGAGCTTTGTGAGTGATTGTCCTTGCGGCACGATTTTCAGAGCGATGGAGGGAAATTCAGATCGAGGCATGGTGCCTCCTCCGGGGCGGGCCATTGTATCTTCGATACTGGGTCCGTCCGGGAGCTGAGAGAGAATTTTTTTAGCTCTCTCGCGTAGATCTTCTACCGGAGTGCGGAGAAACTTTAAAACGGGGACGTCGCTATCGGTGGGGTTTGCCTTGGTTTCCAGGTATTGATCGATCGATTCCTGTAGGGTGGTCAGAATGAGTTTGTCACAGCGAACGGCGCGGAAGAAGGGTTCCTTCTTAATTTCGGCGACTAGGTCTGCCCGACCGCCGATGATGCCTGACTGAGGGCCGCCGAGCAGCTTATCGCCAGAGAAAATGACGAGATCGATGCCGCGTCGCAGGCATTCTTGAGGAGTAGGTTCATGCTCGATGGGGGCAAGTTCATCGGTATTCATCATCGCTCCTGAACCAAGGTCTTCCACAAGAGGGAGTCCATGGTCATGCGCTAGTTTTGCGATTTCGGGGATCTCTGGTTCGCCGATAAAACCATCGAGATAAAAGTTCGAGCGATGGACCTTTAAAATGAGAGCGGTCTGGGGAGTGATCGCTTTTTCATAGTCGTAAAGATGGGTTTTGTTCGTCGCTCCCACTTCGACGAGTTTTGCTCCAGAGGTTTCGAGAATTTCTGGAATGCGAAATCCTCCCCCGATTTCTACGAGCTCTGAGCGAGAAACGATGACTTCATTTTTCCCTTCGGACACAAGAGTGCGCAGAGTGAGGACGAGGGCGGCCGCGCAGTTGTTTACTGCGGTGGCGGCAGGAGTTTCTAGCAGGCAGGCGAGAGCTTCTTCGAGATAGCCAGCGCGCTTTCCGCGGGTGCCGTTCGGGAGATCAAACTCTAGGTTCGAATAGCCGGTGCCGATGGCTTCCAGAGCGGCGGCAGCGCGAGGGCCCAGTGGAGAACGGCCAAGATTGGTATGGATGAGCACGCCGGTGCCATTCATGACGGGCTGGAGGCGCGAGGAGGCGAAGTTAATGAGTGTTTCACGGACGTCTTCTTCGATTTCCTCGCGAGTGTGTGATTTCTCGGCGAGCAGTTCCTGGCGGAAATGCTGAACGCGGCGGCGAACGTAGAGATTGACGAGAGGCCGAGGTAAGGTGACGGCCGATTCCAGAGAGGCGGCTAGTTTCTCGACAGATGGCAGGGCAGAGAGATCAGGCATGAGAAAAAAGGTGGCGGTAAATTAGCGTTGTGCGGCGGAAGTGCGAACTTTTGCGTAGAGTTCCTGGCAGTTGGCGCCAGCGGAGAGGAGGTCGTCATCGAGTGTGATGGCACCTGGCTCGAAGATAAGAATCGTGGAGGAGCCTCCAAAGGCGAAATAGCCTTTTTCGTCACCCTTTTCGACTTTTTCGCCGGGGGTGAAGGTTTGGTGAATACTTCCCACACAGGTGGCACCAATTTCGAGACAGAGCACAGTTCCCATTTCCTCTGTTACGAGTTCAGTGATGGTTCTTTTATTCTCCCAAAAGTAAGCCAATTTTTGTCGCAGCGCGATGGGGGAGACCGAAAAGAGAGGTCCATTGATGACTCGGGTTTCGCCAGGAACGCCTGCACATGGGAAGTGGAAGCGATGGTAGTCCACGGGGCAGAGACGAGAAAGCAGCAGGGAGCCATTTTGATAACGTTTTCCTAGCTCTGCATCGTCGACGAGGGCCGGAATGTCGAATTTCTGTCCTTTAATGAATACTCCAGAAATTTCCTCGGCTTTGGCGAAGCCTAAATGGCGGCCGTCGGCTGGGAGAACGACAGGGGAGTCTGCCAGCGGGCGAGCCTCAGGCTTCAGTTTCCGGTAAAAGAAGTCATTAAATGAGGTGAAATCGGTCTTCAGGAAATCGCTTTGATCGAGGCCATATTCTTCGATAAAGGGCTCAATTCGCTCGATTGTCTTTGGCTGATCCATGCGTCGCCCATACCATTCTGAGAAAAATGGACGTTTGACGAAGCTATGAAGTGCGATTTTTCCGAGAGGATTCCCGTAGGCCCACCGTAGAAATCCCTCACCATAGACTTGCTCAGTTTCGACCGTGCCGGTTTCCCGATTCAAATACTGGATTGCTTCCACGACCCAATAATGGTCGTAAATCCTGAATTTGAAATTTGAATTTTCACCCTTCCCGCTTAACCGTCTTCCCGACATGCGAATCTTCGCTCTAACATCCCTCTGTATCCTGGCTCTCTCAAGCTGTGATTCGGGAGAAAAAACCATCAACGTTTCTGAAACAAGAGAGCGGACTCTCTTTGACGAACGCTTTTCCGCTGACATCAAAGATCATCCGCCTCTTAGCTGGAGGGCGATCCCAACCACTCAGTTTCGCCTGAAAAACTACCTCACAGGTCCTAATGAAGAGGTGCAGATCGCTTTCGGGATTGTCCAGGGAGAGGTTTTAGGAAATGCGAACCGATGGCTTGGCCAGTTCGGAGTCAGTCCGGCGGCAAATCTGGATTTCTTTGGAAAAGTCCCCGTTCTGGGAGCACAGGCCTATCTGGTAGAAGCGGAGGGCGACTTTGGCGGCGGCATGGGCCAGAAGGCGAAAGCTGACCAAGCGCTCGTCGGCATCATCCGTCCTCAGCGTGACAATGTCATCACCATCAAAATGACGGGACCAAGAGAAGCGGTCGCAGCGGCACGCGATGAGCTTCTGGAGTATGCGAAATCCCTCGAAGTGCATTCCCCTCAGATAACTCCGAAAGAAAATCAATTTCAACTGCCCCAATCATGAGTGTTCAAAAATCAACAGGATCACGCATCATGCGAATCCTTGGTGGCTATGAAATTGCCATTATTTGTTTTCTTCTACTTTTCTTGCTCACCTTCTTTGGAACGCTCGAGCAGCAGTGGATTGGCCTCTATCAGACGATTAAGAAGTATTTCGATCTCGATTCCTTCTTCGTCATTCCTCAGGTCGCAAATGGGAAATACATTCCGCTCCCACTTCCCGGTGCCTATTGGGTAATGGTGGTGCTCTTTGTGAATATGACTCTTGGGGGATTGGTCCGAGCTCGTAAAGGTTGGAAAAAGGCAGGCACTTTGATTTCCCACTTCTCCATTCTCTTCATGCTTCTCGCCGGGGGCGTCTCCAGTCTTAGTAAGAGAGAAGGGAATATGCTCGTTGTCGAAGGACAGACATCAGACTACGCCCAGAGTTTCTTTGAGCCCACCATCGAGATTTTCGAGTATGCGGATGATGGCTCACGTGGTGTGCCGCTCATCATTGATGAGACTCACCTGCGCGAGATGGATCCTGAAGACACTCTCAATGCGAGCTTAGAAGGGCTGCCATTTTCAGTAAAGATTTCAGGGGTGCGTCTCGCCTCGCAGATGAAAATGGTGAGTCAGGGACAGCCCGCAGCGAGTGATGGGAAAGTTATTGATGGTTTCTTTATCTCCGAGGTGGAGCCTGATCTTCTAGAAGAGCGGAATATGACAGGAGCTTATCTCACGGTGAAATCTGATGAAGGGGAGAAAGAGCTCATTCTTTGGGAAGGAAATCCATACCCGATATCGGCCACTATCGGAGAGAAACGCTATGGTTTTCTACTCACGAAGAAAGTCTGGCCTATGCCGTACAAAGTCGAGCTACACCGCTCGATCGGAGAATACTATCCGGGCACGCGTAAACCACGTTGGTTTCAGAGCGATGTCGTGAAAATCGATGGTGAAAACCGCGAGTCTTACGAGATCATCATGAATGAACCCATGCGTCATGGAGGCTTTACCTTATTTCAAGCCAGCTGGATTCCTCCTGAGCCAGGTGTTCCTACCCGAAGCGGCTTTGCCATCGTGAAAAATCCCGCCGATAAGTGGCCTGAGTACGCTCTCTACGCCGCGACCATCGGGCTCCTTCTCCACTTCGGGCTCATGCTCTTCAAATATGTCGGGAACTCGACGCGTAAATCTTCAAAACCAGTCGCATGAATAAAAAATCGATCCGC
>CALGMJ010000058.1 GCA_937958875.1 uncultured Verrucomicrobiales bacterium
GCGAGTAGCTCATCTCGCCGCGCTTTGGCTTCATCACGATCAAGCTGCAATTGCTCCTCCTGCGCGGCCAGAGCCTCACGCTCATCCTTCAAATCCGCTCGATTCAGCGAAGTCAGGGTTTCTAAAAATTCATCTAAAGTCGAAGGTGCCGCCAGTGAGGTTAAAGTCTCATCGAGCTGATCGAGTTGGGCTTCCAGCTTTTGACACCGTTCGATCTCAATCAAAGCCTCTTCCAGATCGCCCTCGATCTCAGCAGTCAAGTTCGTCAACTGGTTTTGTAAATCATGACAAGCCATCCTAAGCGGGTCAGACTCTTTTGCCAGCGTAGCTAACCGTTGATCAAGGACCTGATGGGCTTGTTCAAGCTCTCGATCCTTCAAAAATCTCTTCCACAATCCCGATTCGGTGGCATCTAATTCAAACTGTGAGGCTAGAGAATTCAGACGCTCATCATACTCCTTAAGAGTTAATTCCAGGCGCTTTCTCTCCTCCTCATATTCAGCGACCTGTCGCCGCTGCTCCGCCTCTTCGAGAATGAGAGACAGTGGTTCAGAAGAGACTATCTTCGACTCCTTACAACGCTCCGTCCATACGGTCTCAGCTTCACGAAGCCCCTCCTCAAGCAAGCTCTCTTTGGCAGTGAACTCTTCAAGCTGAAGCTGAACTTTCGAAAGGCTTTTCTTAAGAGCTAGATGCTGGCCTTTTTCTTCACTGGCCTGCTGAACACTCGCCTTCAGTTTACGATGGGTAGCGGTGAACTCCTCTTTCCCAATCTCTAACTCTTGAAGTCTTTGATTAAGATTTCCCTCATCTTGGGCGATCACTTCAAGCTCCTCTTCGATTTGGCAAAACTCCAGCCATGATTCTCGCCAAACGAGTGCTTCTGTTGGGCTCAAATTTGGCAGATCCTTCTTCTGCTTCTCCCAAGACACCAGCCATGCCGATTGAGCTTGCTGAGCGTCCTCAAGATCATTCTCCCGATTCTTTCTCTTCGCGGAAAGCTGATCTAACGCAGCCTGATGGGCGGCGGCCTGAGCGAGCGTCTTCGCTTCCGCGTGGAGAGTATCCGCAATCTGATCAGCCCGGACAATCGCTGCGGTAAGTTCTGCTGCTTTGACCGTGTCAGCCTTTTGCTGCTGCTTTAACCAAAGATCATCCCTTTCTGAGCGAGCATTCATCAGATCGGCATGAGTCACGATCTCAGCAGTTCGGGAGAGCTGTGCGAGAGCGACGTCTTCCTCCGTCATCTCGTCCTGTAACTGTCTCAGCGTCTTTTCAATCTCGCGCACCTGATCTTGATGCCATGTCTGCTCTGTCATCGCTTCACGGATCACAGCCTCACCAGGAATTTTCAGCAGAGTGCCCTTTTCAATATCAAGCTCGAGCCCCTCTCGCAGGACATCCTGACGACGCTTCAACTCTGATTGCGCTTTGTCACGCTTTCTCGAGGCTTTAATTTCCAAAGCAAGCTCATCGAACCGCTCGAGGTGCTCATTGAGTTCAGTAATTTCTCGTACGACGAATCCCTCAGATTCTTTTGTCAGCAAGCGCCCCTCTTGCTCAAGAGCTGCTTTACGCTCACGTAGGCTTTCTAGTTTCTTTCGAGCTTCTTCGAGGCCTTTTGCAGCTTCCTGAATCTTCGTCAGCTCCAGCTTTCCCATTCCTCCTTCTGGTAATTCCTTGAGTTTGGCTACTAATAGCACCAACTCCGTCCGATGCTGCCCTACTTGTGAAGCAGCCTGATGAAGATATTCGAATTCATCCGCCTCCGCTGTTAAACCAAGCGCAACAGGTAATGCTGCCTTTTCAGCCTGCACTTGCTCTAACTGGCTGCGATGAAGCTTAAGAGCCTGTTCCGCATGTGTGAGTTCTTTCTGAAGCACTCTTACGCGGGAAATAAAATCCCCAGCCACCTTCGGGGTCGCAGAATCCGTAACATCTTTTAAAAGGAGCTTCCGCTTTTCAAAAAGTGGAAACGCATCAAGACTCTGGGTCACAAAGAAGGATCGCTCACGATGAGCCCGGTGGGCCTGATGACATCGCGAAAATTCGGTCTCAGAATCTTTGATCTGAGCTTTAAGTTTTCTCCAAGCATTTGCAGTGATGGTCTCCGCCTTCGCCTGCCGCTGAGCCTCCTTGAACTCCGCTAAGGCCGGCAGAATCGTAGTCCCTTTTTTGGAAGCCCCTTTGCAAAGAGCCTGAGCCTGCGCTTCGAGATGTTTAATCGTCTCATCGATCGGAGAGCCTCCGAGACTAGCGGAAAAAATGGTTGTCCCTAAATTACCCTCCCCCGCTAAAAGACGCCCCGCACCATCACGTAGTGAGTAGGTATCGAGCCCGAACATGTGCTCAAAAAACTCCTCATTCACTGATCCCAGAAAAGAATGGAGCGCGGTCTCTGGAAGCGAATTCTGGTCAGCATCTAAGAGCGTATTTTTGAGCCCTTTCTTTCGAAAAAAAGACAAGCGCTCCGTTTCCTGAGAAATCTCAGCACCAATCAGCAATTTACTATTCGGATGAAGAAACTGATCCGTCGTTCGTGATGGTATTCCAAAGAACAAATGACGAATAGCACGCAGCAGTGAAGTTTTCCCTGCTTCATTAGGCCCGTAAATGAGGTGGAGGTCATTCTCTTGCGACGGGAACGAAAGCGAAAAATCAGTAAAATGACCGAAA
This sequence comes from uncultured Verrucomicrobiales bacterium, assembly GCA_937958875.1. Classification (GTDB taxonomy): domain Bacteria; phylum Verrucomicrobiota; class Verrucomicrobiia; order Verrucomicrobiales; family Akkermansiaceae; genus SW10. The sequence goes on from CALGMJ010000058.1 coordinate 2,677, forward strand.
GCCGGAAGATGGAGAGATTCGAAGCGCATATCCGTATATCCGTCTGTTATTGAGTTCCGCTCAGGCTGATACTTTGCAGAACGAGGGCGCTGATTTCCTCTCGGGTGGTCGCTGACTCCGGCAGATCTATCCCCGCGGCAAGAAGCTTCTTCTCGAGAACGTTCACCTCGGGAGGCACTTGGCTGAAATCAAAATCGCTCAGTGAGTCGAGGACCATCGAGGTAAGCTCATCTCGCTCCGCAAGCACCTCGGGCCTGAGGACCGGACTCGTCCTGAGCTTCAGCTGTTCGACCCAAATCTGCCCGGGATCTATCTCTGCGGCTAGGCTGACACACTCCGCCTGCCAGCGAGCATATTGCGAGTGCAGAGCCCCATGCAGCTCCGTAGCACCAGTAAGAGTGATCCGAACCGCCAAAAGCCTCTCCCCAACCTCGTTCAGCGCGGAAGCTAAGGCGCTAGACACTTCACCGGGCAATGCTTCCTCAGCCAGATCCGTTAAATCAATCTCAAGATGCGCCCAGCGCACGACATCAAGGGGGTGAAATCGATGATCTGTGACCTCCAGCGCATCATTCACCGTCACAAGATAACAACCACGCTCACCAAGCTCCTTCACAGACCGGCCTTGAGTATTTCCAGAGTAGGCAATCCACGGAGATTGACGAATGACTTCCGGCTGATGAATGTGACCGAGCGCCCAGTAGTGATAGCCTTTCTGTTGCAGCTCCTTAGGCGAGCACGGAGCATAGGTATCGTGCTGCGCATTTCCCGCAAGACTGGTATGCAGGAGCCCAATATTGAAGTGCTCCGGCACGGCCTCGGGATAATTTTCGGCAAGATTCTCTGGCACCTTCGTGGTCGCAAAACCTTGACCGTGAAGGGTTACCGGAAGCCCAGGATGTCTTTCTGAGGCTGATTTCTTTGTGGAGAAGAAATGGACGTTCTCAGGTGGAGACAGCGACTTCGTGATAACCGCTTCTGCATCATGGTTTCCCGTAATGGCGTAAACTCGAATGCCCTCTTTTTTCAGCCGCAGCATCTGTTGGTTGAAAAAGAGAGCCGTCCCATAATCTCGCTGATCTCCATCATAAAGATCACCTGAGATAAGGACAAAATTGACCCTCTTATGAATTGCTAGCTCCACCAGATTTTCCACCGCACGCCGAGTCGCGCCTCGAATTTCCTCTACCGGCGCCCCTTCATGACGAGAAAGGCCACGCATCGGGCTATCAAGATGCAAATCAGCCGCATGAATGAAGGAAAACATTGCTGGCTGAAGGTGAGCTGAGAGAATGAGCCGGTCGAGCCGCAAATCATTCCAGTAACCACGAGCTAAACATTTTTTTCAAAAAAAACGAGAGATCGTAACAACACTCCGAGTAAACACTCCCAGCCAATCCTAATGAAAAATTTTCTACTCATACTTTTTTCCACCCTGATTTCTCTAGCGGGCGCCGCTCCGCTTACCTTCCCGGGGACAAAAGATCGCCCTGGCAATGGAAAACATATCGTCTTCCTCGTCGGAGATGAGGAATACCGCTCGGAAGAAAGTGCCCCCATGTTGGCCAAGATTCTCTCAAAGCATCATGGCTTTAAGACGACCGTGCTATTTTCCCTTCATCCAGAAAAGGGCTACATCGACCCGAACAGTCAAAAGCATATGCCGGGCACAGAGGTGCTCGCATCCGCAGATCTCTTGATTTTAGGTCTGAGATTTCGGAATCTCCCGGAAAAACAACTTCAACCGATTGCCGACTACCTCAACGCTGGCAAGCCAGTGTTCGGTTTCCGGACCTCGACTCATGCCTTTCGGACGAATGGAAATGAACTGGGAGGAATCAAGTGGGATCGATTCGGCCCCGATATTCTAGGCGAAGGTTGGGCCGGTCATCATGGTCAACACGGAATGGAGGGAGCGAAGGGCCAGACGAAGGCTGCGGACCACCCCATCATGAGAAACGTTCGTGATATCTTCGCAGAAAGTGATGTCTACCGGATTAAAAGTCGCAAAATTTCACGTTGGGGAAGTGCCAAAGTGCTTCTCAATGGTGCCGTCACCGAAAACCTCCTCCCTAACTCTCCTAGGGCTGCTGCAAAATCCCCGATGCCAGCCGTCTGGCTCCTCGACTACCAGACTCCAAACGGAAAAAAAGGCCAAGCCATGTGTTCTACCATGGGTGCTTCCTGTGATTTGGACAATGAAGGACTACGCCGTCTCTTCATTAACGCAGCCTTCTTTCTCACCGGTTTAGAAGTCCCAGAGAAGACTAATGTCAGCTACGTAGATCCGTTCGTTGCGAGTCGTTACCAGTTCCTCAGTGATGAACACTACGAGCAGCTCAATCTAAAGCCGGAAGATTTCGGCTACGGAAAATCTCCTCAGACTGGAACACCGCTGAAATCTCTCATTGATTGGAGCGTGAAGCGCTGGACAGAGATTCAGGAAAAAATCAAAGCGTCAAAAGACATCCCAGGACCTAAGATTATCTCGACTGAGACTAGTGTGGTCGAGCAGCAGCTGAGACGCCGTCGCCCTAAATTCCACCAGCCCACTTCACTCAAAGATAAGCCTCAGGCAACAAAACTACCGCTGAAGCCCGAAAATGGTGAATCGATCGTCATGATCGGAAACTCTCTCGCCGAGCGGATGACCCGCACAAACCATCTCGAGAGCCTTATTCACGCAAATTTCCCTTCTGCTCAGTTAACTGTGCGCAACATGGGTTTCCCGGGGCACACCCCAGCATATCGCCCTGAAGCAGGAACCGAAAATCCTTGGGCATTTCCTGGCGGGGAGAAGTTCCGCCCTGAAATCGCACGCCATCTTGGCCGTGGCCATTATCCTAACCCTGATGAGTGGCTTCGCATTTTAGAAGCAGATACGATCGTCGCCTTTTTCGGCTTTAATGAATCGTTCGACGGACTGGAGGGAGTGGCAAATTTCCGTGCCGAACTTGCAGCATTCGTTGATCACACCCTTTCCCGCTCCTACAATACAAAAAAGGCGCCAAAGTTAATTCTAGCCACGCCTATTTCGACAGAAAATCTCCCGCAGTATTTCTTACCATCTGCCACAGACCGAAACCCCGTTATCAAGGCCTACGCAGACGCCGTTAGCGAAGTCGCAAAGGAAAAAGAAGTCGCTCTTTTAGACCTCTTCACTCCCACCAGCCAGTGGTCCAGCTACACGATCAATGGAGTACACCTCAGTGATGAGGGCTACGCTAAACTCGCACCTATCATCTTTCAGCAACTCTTCGGCACATCACCTAAGGTGAAACCCAGTAGCCTCCTCACCGAAGCCATCGCAGATAAGAATTGGCACTGGAAAAACGACTATCGGATGGTCAATGGCGTCCATGCTTATGGCGCACGTTGGGCCCCATACGGAAATATTAACTACCCGGAAGAGATCGAGAAGATTCGCCAGATGACTGTCCTCCGTGATGAAAACCTTTGGAAAATCGCACAGAGTAAATCTTCCACCCTGAAAGTGGCCGATGAGACCACCCGCCCACTCACTCCGGTCAAATCGAACTACCGCTCCAGTGAGAAAAACGGAGAACTCACCTACTATGGCGAAGAGGAAGCGATGAAAAAATTCACTCTTCCTGAGGGCTACCAGGTGTCCACTTTCGCGACCGAGAAGGAGTTCCCTAACCTCGCAAATCCAATGCAAATGCGCTTTGATAACCGCGGCCGGATGTGGGTCTCTATCATGCCGAGCTACCCACACTATCGCCCAGGTGACCCGAAGCCGAATGACAAAATTCTGATCTACGAAGACGTCGATAACGATGGTCGCGCGGACAAGGAAACGGTGTGGGCAGATGGACTCAGCATCCCGATCGGCTTTGACTTCGCGGACACTCAGGAGACAGCAGTCTATCTCACTGATGGATCTCACCTCGTGCTCCTCACCGATACGGACGGTGATGACCGTGCTGATAAAAAGGAATATCTGCTCGATGGCTTTGACCCGCATGATTCTCACCACTCATTCTCAGCATTTGACACCGATAATGGCGGCGGACTTTTCATGCTGGAAGGACGCTTCCTCCACTCTCAAGTCGAGACTCCCTGGGGACCTCAGCGGATGACAGACGGCGGTGTCTGGCGCTGGGATCACCAGTCGTGGAAACTCGAACGTGTCATGCAAACTGACGTCAGTAATCCATGGGGAATCGGTTTCGACGAATATGGACAAAACATCTTGAACGATGCCTCTGGCGGATCTCAGCACTGGATGGCTGGCTATGGCATCAAGATGCCTCACGGCGCTGAAATGTCGAAAGTCTCTAAGTTTAACTTTGAGCATCACGCCCGACCAACCTCTGGCAGTGAGTTCATCTACTCAAGCCACTTTCCTGATGAAATCCAGGGCGACTATGTCTATGGAAACACCATCGGGTTCCTTGGTCTCAAGCAGTTCAAAGTTCTCGAAGAAGGGCCGGAAATCTTAGGAAACTGGCGTCAGGATCTGATTCAGTCGAGTGATAGAAACTTCCGTCCTGCTGACTTGGAAGTCGCCTTCGACGGATCTCTCTATTTCCTAGATTGGCACAATGCCCTCATCGGCCACATGCAACACTCCGCTAGGGACCCAAATCGTTCTTCAACTTACGGCCGGATCTACCGTATCACCTACCCCAGCCGTCCCCTCGTGACGCCACCAAAGATCGCCGGAGCAGACCTCACCACCCTCTTTGAGAACATGAAGCTGCCTGAGCTTCAGGCTCGCAAACGCTCACACCGTGAATTGCGCAAACGCTCGGCTGAGCAAGTCATTCCTGCCGCGAAGAAGTTTGCTGCCGAGAATGCCTCTAGCGAACGGCTCATCCTGGAAGCGTTATGGGCCACCTGGGGACAAGATCAGCCGGATCGCACCCTCGTTGAACAATGCTTAGCGGCCAAAGACCATCGCGTGCGGTCCGCCGCAATCCGCGTCGTCCGTCACTCGCTGCATCTGTTCTCGAAACCAGAGGAAATTCTCCTAAAAGCGGCTCAAGATGCGCACCCTCGGCCTCGCATTGAAGCCCTGAATGCCGCTAGCTGGCTCGGAGGAACATCTGGTGCACGCATCCTTCTCACCGTCGCTTCACAGCCAACTGATCCTTGGATACGTAATTCATTAAATGCCGCGATGCTCCTGCTGAGCTCCGAAGTCACAGCTCTGCTTGAAAAGGAATCTTTCTCACTCACGGTGGATGTCAATGAACTGAAGAAGCGTAAACTGAAGGGGGCGAAAGAGCAGAAAAACTTCTTAACTAAAAGTAGATACCCTCTTCTGCGCGAAGATCGCCAATTCCGTGAATCTTACCAGCGTGGCCGGAAGGTCCTTCACGAAGAAGGCTCCTGTGCCACCTGCCACCAGGAGTCAGGTCTAGGATTAGCGAACATCTACCCGCCTCTTGCTCCGAGTGAGTGGGTTACCGGAAGTAAAGAACGCCTCATTAAACTCACCTTACATGGTCTCTGGGGTAAGATCGTCGTAAACGGTAAAACCTATGATCCAGCAAAAGGGGTCCCACCTATGACAGCTGTAGGTGCGATGTTCAATGATCAGGAAGTCGCAGATGTGCTTACCTATGTGCGAAACAGCTGGGGAAATGAAGCCGATATCGTGCTCCCCGAGGAGGTTGCTAAAATCAGGAAAGAAACTGCTGACCGTAAAGTCTTTTATAAGCCGGAAGAACTTCTGAAAGACCATCCTTTTCCGACCTCGGCTAAGAACTAACTGACCTACTTCTGCATCTACTTTTTTTCAGACCTCTAGTCGCTCTCGGCTAGAGGTCTTTTTTCGTTTACCCAACAAGAAAAACTTAACTTCCAAGGCATCACCTTCCTGACCAAAGACAATTACTTTTGCACAATTTGGCACCACCCGACATTTACTACATTAGTAAGCATGTTCCGAACATACCTGCTTTGTAGATAAATTTATGGACACACCTAAAGCAAAGAACGCTCAATTCTGGAGTGCAACACGCCGCTCAGTCGCCGCCTTTTCCTTAATCGGGACTCTGGCTCAGGGACAAACCATCATCGAAGGTTTTGAAAATTTAAGCGATGGCTCTCCCCTAGCAAACCAGACAACAGAGCCGATGAACGTCTTTCAGGCATCAGCGGCTGCCAATATCTCCGGGAATATCGGAGTCAGTATCGATACCGCTACCGCCACAAATCTTAATCGAGTAAAAATTACTCCAGACAGCAGTGGGACCCCTGCTGGTGTGGCGGGCGACACGTATCAGATCAGGTCTTCCTTTAAGATGACCATCAATGATACGCCTCCTAGCGATGTCAACCATGCCATCGTAACCATCGGTTTATCCACTGATCCTGACTTCGCAAGTGGGGCCAATGGTGGCCAAGCTAACATCGGCCTTACTCTTCAACGGCGCGGACAGGATGCTGATACGGACGCACCTACCGGCCTCCTATACGGAGTCAGTGGAATGGGTAGCTCCGCGGGCCCACAGGTCTGGCGAGTCTCCGGAAGTGAGAGCCAGACGGAGCTTGGTCTCCCAAGCACTCTTCCAGAAGCTGGCACGACGGCCACCAGTGATCTGTTCACGATGGAACTGACCATCCAAGCCACTGGTGAAATGGACAGCGCGACTCCACCACGTCCACTCTGGAATGTTAGAGGACGAATCTTCGATGCAGCAGGAAGACTCGTTTTCGAAAACGAAAGCTTCGATCGCCCAATCACCACAAACTTGAATGATCCAGAAAACGTCGAAGCCCTCGCTAGTTTCCAACCTGGAGATACCCTTTACGGAGTTATTCAGACTGGTTTCGAGCCCGCTTCAACCGTGCCCTCTGGCCTAATCCTCGATGAAGGACAGCTTTCTGAACTCTTCGTGGATGATGTCGAAATACGTTCCGCTGTCGCAACTGATAATGCCGATGGCGACAGTCTCAATGCATCCCAAGAGCTCTTTCTCGGCACCGATGATAATTCGATCGATTCAGACGGTGACGGCATTCCAGATGACGTCGAACTAGATCTAGACAATGAGGACTGGGATCCAGCAGACCCCACCAGCCCAGGTCTCGCTTCGCTTGTTTTCTGCGCCGACTATACGCTGCAGGGAGGTTATACTGATGGTATGCTGGCAAACCAAGGACAGGCCAGAGATGACGCCCGCAACATGCGAGAAGCAAACTGGACGAGCCAGAGTTTTGCAACCGTGGATACCTCGGGCACCGGGACCGTCTTTTCGAGAGGAGTTTATAATGATCCAGATCTTGGTAACATCAGTCCCTTTGACCGTAACACCAATGGTCTCGGCGTGCTAGGGAGTGTTGGCGGAAATGCGGAGATTCCACCTATCGACCAATTTGGAGAATTTATCGGCTTCACTGTCGGTGATATCATCAAATTCGATTTCGACTACCAGTTCACCCTACCCACCGCAGTAACTACTCCTTTAGTTGATGTTGGGTTTCATTCGAATATCTTTAGACCGAGAACTTTCATGCGTGACGGTATGGAGGTCACCGAAACTGTTTTTGAACCTGCTCCAGATCAAGGCGTTACCGCATGGTTCAATATTGGTGATCCGAGTGTAGATGGAGACGAAAGCGTCCGTTTTTTCCCAGATACCTCTGACGTCATGCCCTTTGACATGCAGTCCGCTGATGATCAGCTTTTCATCTCACCAGCAGACGCAGGTCTAAATACCGACCCAGCAAATCTAGACCTCTCTAGTGACAACCTACGCATTACCTATGCGGCAAGAATCACCGCCGTAGAGGATGACGAATCTGGTGAAGGCACACACCGCGCCACCTCGTGGGAAGTCGCTCAGTTCCAGGTGCAAAACTTAATCACTGGAGCCACCTTCGTTTACGATCTCGACACTAATCCGCAAACCTTCGACTACGTCGCCAACGACATCTTCTTCGCTCAGCGCCTTGCAGCCAATGGCATCGATGGATTTATCGGTTCGAGCGATGGTGTCTGCTTCGAGTTTGGATCACCTAATGATGATACCGATCAGGATTCCCTCACCAGAGATCTCGAAGTTCTTGCTGGATCAAATGATTTCTCACCTGATTCAGATGGCGATGGCATCACAGATGTCGAGGAAATTGCAAACGGCTCAGATCCAGGTGATGCGGCAAGCCCTGCCGCTCCAGTCGATACCAGACCTGCAGTCTCGGCCATCGCCTTCACCGATGCTGATACTCTAGAGTTCAATATTATCGGTGCTCCAAACACGACTTACCGCTTACAGTCATCACCTAACCTCGAAACAGCCTTCACGGATGTTACTCCTGCTCAAATGGTAACGACAGGTGCGGACGGGACTGGCAACCTAACTGTTGACTCTACCGAACCTCGATTCTTCTACCGAGTCTCTGCTGAGTAAAGCGTTAGAGATCATCTAATTGTTTCAGATCCCCTCTCGCATCCATGCTGGAGGGGATTTTTTATTTTCATCGAGTCAACTTTTCACAAACTGAGGACTAAGTATTTGCCATTGCCGAGAGGAAGGGTAGCTTCTCGGATGCTTAAAGGCAGCCCTGCTTTTAAGCGATCTAACCAACTAATTTACTATCTAAGAAATGAGCCAAATTATCCCGACCATCACTTCTGGTATCGCAGGTCCTCTCGGTATTCTTCACCTCCCACGTTTCTGGCAGAAAGCCTGTCTCGGAGCTGCCGGAAAACTCCACTCAGATTACCCTGCCTGCGGTGCAGGATATGATCAGATGGTGCTCGACGCCCTGAAAATCGACCGGGAAGTATTCCTTACCTTTATCAAGGAACAGAAGCCTACTTATGTTCAGCTTGAAAAGTGGATTCTCGATCAGTGCGGTGGGTCTCTTGACTACGACGCCATCGAAGAACTTAACAAAGCCATCGTCGGATATAAGCACGATGATGAAACTCGCAAAGGCATCTTGGATTCAGTCGGCATCGAAGACACGGGCGCGATCCTTGACGCGATCAATCTCAATAACCTTGAAGATTGGCACGACTTCCACAGCCAAGAGCTGAAGTAATTCAGCGCTCCGAATTCACAAATTCCACAACCTCGAAGGGCCTCCCCTTCGAGGTTTTTTTATTTCAGCGATCGCAAAAAATTCACCAAACATTCTCACTCCACGCGTTAGATCTTCACAAAGCAGCACCAGTCTCTTTTTCAAAACCAAAACGATGCCTGAACCAGAAGATTCATTTGAGAAGAAAATCACGATCACTCCTGCTCATGTGCAGGAAATCAAAAATCCAAAACCTGGTTGGTTCCGTAGTCTCTTTTTTATCTTCACCGGACATTGGTTTTTTCTCGGAGCCCTTCCTCTAGTGATTGTCTTACTTGAAAGCATCACCGGAATTTTTGGAGAAATTGTTTACGACCCGATTTCCCGCCCTGGCCAGATCGCGCTCCTAACTTTCGTATCTGCCATCGGGGCATTTGCCGCTTACACGCGAGCGAAACAGATCTCTCACCCTTGGCTTCCAGCCCTGTGGGGACTCGGACTTGCGAGTGCGCTCTACTGGGGATTCATCTCCTCATTGGTCCTTCTGGCTGGCACCGTCGCTTATGTCTCTACAGTCGTCATGACGATTGGGATTGGCCTGATTGCCAGTCCAATCTTTCTGCTCTGCTTTACCATCGGCTTCGCTCCATGCTTCACCTTAATCAGTTTACTCAAAAATTGCCGAAAGCAATCTAGCCCCCTCCCTTTAATTCTAGGTGCTTTCACAGGCCTACTTCTTCTGATCATCGTGGAAGGACCAGCCTATGTCACTCGTCATGGGATTGAGCATGAAGATGCAACCCTCATCCGAGATTGGGGATCGGAGAAACTCCTTCTCGACGCCTGCCATCGCGGCTTTCTCGGAACCAATGATACCACTCATGTCGCCACAGGTATTTCGTTTGGTCTCAATCAATTCTTCGGAGGAGGACGTGATCACACTCGTGACTGGAAAAAATGCCGTCTCCTCTACTACAAAGTAACCGGCAAAGCTTTTAACGAAGGCAATCCTAACGATCGCTTTTATAGCACCCGAATGAGATCTCTCCCGCAGTTCGATTCCGGTCAGGGTGGAGATGAAGTTGCGGGTCTTGTTGATAAACTATCCCTCAAAACATCCCGTCTCGATGGAATCGTAGATGGCACTAGCGACCTCGGATATTGGGAATGGACCATGGAATTCTCGAACCAAGGAGATTTTGCACAAGAGGCCCGGATGCAACTTCTCTTACCCGAACAAGGAGTCGTTTCCCGCCTCACCCTCTGGGTCAATGGCACCCCACAAGAAGCCGCCTTTTCTTCCACAGAAAAAGTAACGAGAGCTTATAAAGCGATCGTCTCACGCAGAAGAGATCCTGTGCTCGCCCGCTGGGTCGGGATGGATCGAGTCATGGTCCAGTGTTTTCCTGTCCCTGCCGAAGGCGAAATGAAAATCCGTGTCGGCATCACTGCCCCTCTTGATGTAGACCGCCGCCTTTTTCTCCCCCGTATCATTGAAAGAAACTACTCTATCCCTGATAAAATCATGACCTCCATCTGGGTCGATGGTGACCGAGAACTACAGATGACAGGGCTATCAAATATGGGCACCACAAAGGCCAAGGGAACAATCTCTGCGAGAACACTTACTAGCGAGCACCGCTATATTCAAGTCCACGGGCCGACCTCCAGCGAACAGCTTTGGACCATCGACCCATTCGCGCCTGACGAGAAAAAAATCCTCACCGCACAGCTTACCCGACAAGAATCATCGACTCCCCAATCGCTTATCTTCGTTATCGACGGCTCAAGATTTTTTCAAGAATGGGTAGAAGACTTCGAACGCTCTCTCAATATTCTTCGAGAACAAGGACATACCATCTCCGTCATCTATGCCAGTGAGGAACAAGTCCTAGAAAATCCTGATCGACGGCCCAACTTCGTAGGCGGACAAAACTGTCTCCCTGCACTCATCAGAGCGCTAGAACTTGCAGAGAACTCGCAAGCGGACAAACTCATCTGGCTACATGGAACACAACCAATCGACTTTTTCGAAAGTGAACAATTTGTGCAATTCATGGAGCGCAGCCAGCAAAAGACACCCTTTTCAGTCATGGACCTAGCAGGAGGCCCAAATCGACTCCTAGAACTCGTTGGGGCGCGCTTTCCAATTCAGAGTGCTGGACGCCCTCTTCTCCCAAAAGATCTTGAGTCAACAATCCTGAGAGTCGCCAACCCCAGCATCCGCCACTATGATTGGCAGACCCTTCCCGCCGGAAATGCGCCTGAAGGAGACCGTGTCTGGGACCACCTCGCCCGTTGGAAAATCTGGCAAGACGTCATGAAGGGAGCTCTGAACAAAGAAAGTCGCCGTACTTTAAGTGAAACCGCCGCTCGTTATCAGCTCGTCACCCCTGTGAGCGGAGCTGTCGTATTAGAGAGAGCATCACAATACAAACGCTTTGGACTCACACAGGCAGACCAAAACTCAACGCCTAGCATCCCCGAACCAAGTACGAGCCTCCTCGTATTCTTTAGCTTGAGCCTCCTGTGGCAGCGTCGCCGAAAGACTAAGCTTTAATACGGAGCACTATTGCTTCCCTAGCAAGCTACGTGACTGCTCCAGAGACATTTGACGATTATCATCTTGCGAAAAGATCTGAAGCTTACGTCCATAGCGCCTAGAACCGTAATGACTCGCCTGAGAGCTTACTCCTGAAGTCTGACTCTCTCGGGCGGCCCCTACACGATAACCATTGGTCTGGAATCTTTTTCCAGAAGATCTCGAGGTTTTGCCAGCTTCTCTTGATGTGAGGCTAGAAAAGCGCGAACGTTTCCCGCCTTTCCAATCCTCGGTCTTATAAGAGCCTTTTGAATAATCTTTTTTCCCCGTCCATGCTTTCGCGTGGTAACTCTTGCTGAGATAGGCCGGTGCCGAAGAACCGTTTTTCCCAAATGCGGCATTCGCACGACGATCATACTGGCTCCGCTTTCCTCCCGTAATTTCATTATTTTCGCCTCGTTGCACATCCTCCGGATTCCAGGCAAAGACATTGTTACTATTGAGATCGATCATCTTCCCCTTCTCAAATTGAGAAGCGCTCGGCTCGGCATCTTCACTGCCGGAACAAGCGACTAGAAGTCCGCTAATCAGACAGCCAAAAAAGATTCTCACATTTCGTCTCACTCCGAACTGGTACGTCAAAATTTCTCTCTCCTCAAGATGGAAGATTCTCATCACTCTGAACGCTCCTCTGAAACGTTCCCTTCCCACTACGAAACTAAAATGACTTCTTCGTCTGCCGTTGGCTGGAAAATAAGACCAAAGAAAAGAAATTTGGCCACCGGATTCAGAAGCCGTTCACGCAATGAATTATAATCTTACAAGGATGGTATAAGCCATACCCCAGAGGCCTCCCGCCTTGAAGATGGCCCCTACACCGAAACTCCGAAAATATTCCCATAAAAAGATGTCATACACATCTTTTTCTTTAACACCCCTCTTAGTGTAATTTCCTCTTGTCGAGTGGGAGAGAAACGCTAATTTCTAAGAAGACATAAGCGGG
>CALGMJ010000059.1 GCA_937958875.1 uncultured Verrucomicrobiales bacterium
ACTTGGCTCCGATGCCCCGGGATCTAGGAAAAGTTCCAAGAGGTCGTTATCATTTTCACCGTAGGTCAGCTTTAGAACGACAAGGTGCGCTTCTTCATCTGCAGGTCCTGTATTTAAAAATGTGTTACTCCCATTTTTATCCACTAGGAGACCATAAGCTTGCGCTGCAGGGTTTGTGTCAAAGCCAAATGAGAATGTGGTATCATTATCAGACACGCCCCCATTCCAAAATTCGATGATTCGTGTCTGCGCAGCATCCGCACCGATCAGCCTCTGAACAAAGCTCACATACAGGGTGGAAAGATCCGCACCTCCATGGGCTAAAGCTGGAAGTTCCAGCGCTACCCGATGACTCGTAGTCTGAACTACACTGCCACCATCGGTAATAAACTCTGGAAGATCAACAGGCTGGAGGCTGCTAGCTACAACCTCGGTCCCAGCGCTTCCACCTACTGAAGCCCACTGATTCCCAGCATTGACTCTTCCAGCTAATGCTCCTTCTCCATAGTCGAACTCTTCCTCAAAAAATGGATCGTCCGTGATCAAGGTGATCACAGAACTGAAGCTCTGCCCGATTCTGATTTCATCCACCGCTTGGCTACCACCTTGGAATGACCCAAAACCGATGATATCGAAGGCGAGATCATTCGCATCCACCACTGCAAGTGGGGTGTCGGGCTCCTCTACTCCAGGATCCACGTAGAAGCTGATTCGATCAGCATTTCCATCGCCATACTCGATCTTGATGACGATAAGGTGAGGTTCATCATCGGGCGCGACTCCCTCTCTAGCAATAGAACTACTGCCACTCTCGACAAACAAGCCGTAGTCCGGTGCTGACGTGATTGAATCCACAAAAGTGCCAAAGGAAAATCGGCGATTGTTATCATTTGCTACCCCATCCCAAAATTCGACTAAACGTGTGCGGTCATGCCCACTGCCAAGAAGCTGTTGAATAAAGCTTATATAGACAGTCTCGCCATCAGTCCCGGTAGTCGCTTCCGGCGGTAAATTTAATGAAACGCGGTCACTCCCAACTTGCACCATCTGACCTCCGCTTGAGAAGAGATTCTCTGGAGTGGACAATGCGATGCTACTAGCTGCCACGGTAGTGGAACCACCTCCTGTCACATCGACCCACTCTTCGCCAGCAATGGTATTTCCCGCGAGATTTCCAGTCCCATAGTTGAAGCTCTCACTAAAGAGGAGCACATCTTCCTGAACAGGCACCACCACGGAAAAAGTTTCCCCAATGCGGATTTCATCAACTACTTGGCTTCCCCCTTGGAAGGAACCCATTCCGATTCGATTGAAGATTAGATCGTTGCCAACTATTGTCGCGACTGGCGTCTCGGGTTCTTCGACGCCGGGATCGATGTATATGCTCACAGTGTCCTCGTCATTCGCACCATACTCGATCTTCAAAACCACTAGGTGTGGCTCCATATCAGGAGTTCCTGCCTCAAGCGCAAGCTGAGAGGAACCCCGCTCGATAAAGAGCCCATAATCTGGAGCGGCGGCGATACTATCCACATAGGTTCCGAAGGAGAATGTCCGATTTTCGTCACTCGCCCCACCATTCCAAAATTCTACGATTTGAGTGGCTCCAGCTTGTGCTGTGAGAAGCTGGTGGATGAAACTAATGTAAATCGTCTGTCCTTCAGCTCCATTATTCGCTTGGGCAGGCAATGCGAGAGCGCGGCGACTCGAAGAAACCTGTGTCACTTGAGCTCCACGGAATTCGAAATTAGGAATAGAAGGCACATCAAGAGACCCTGAGGATGTTATGGTCGTCGTCCCAGAACCACTCCCGCCCCAGTTATTCCCTGAGTTTGTCTGACCACCTAAATTACCATCTGCATAGAGAAAGCTCTCTTCGAAAAGAAGGCCATCAGAGAGGGTAACCTCAACATAGCCCCAGTTCCGTTGACCAGTGAGATCTTGGACGAGATAATAAAAGGAATCGATATTACCTGGAACTCCATCTTCAGGAGCTTGGTATAAAATTTGATCACGTCCATTCGGCCCAGTGCCAATCTCGCGGATGATCGATCCACCCAGAAACGTTGGAATTTCCGTGGGTGTTAACTGCGCTTGGCGTCTGTTTGGGTTAAGCGTCCGTAATTCGCGAATAACAAAATTGTCATTATTCGCATCAAAATCATTTGCGAGAACATCGAGTAACCTCGCCGAACCAGCTGTGGCAGTGACTCGGTCAAAACGACAGTAAGGAGCTAAAGGGCCTGATGCTTCAGTCTCCGGAAGAACACCCGGACGGCGTGAATCACGATGTGCAAGTACGACAGATACTTCAGCACTGTTTGCTCTCTGCTGATCACTACCACAAATGATCCCCGTCCCGGTGCTGCCATTGATCCATGGCTCTTCACCACAGCCAGTACCATGCCTGAGTCCCCAGATGTGACCGAGCTCGTGCTGCCCACCATTTCTGAAAAATCCTAAACCGCTGCGAGCAGTGATAATACCGTAGCGTCTAGTCTCACCAACGGTGCCCACAGAGGCGAGACCAGTCACTCCAATGGACTTTTGTAAAACCAGAATTGCAAGATCATGCTGACTCACTGCCGGATTTGTAGTTGGCTGATCCTCCTCTCGATCAAAAATCGTCGAACCGACAAGATTCTGAGGAAACCCAGAAACGTTCCAGTTATTACGCATGTCGGTCAGTGTTTGCCTATTCTGGATGTCATTATTGTAAGGATCATCACTACTGCTAGTTCGGATCACCAAAGTTCCGAGAACATGCCGGACCAGACAGTCGCGTTCAAAAACCCGAATCTCATTAGCCATCCACGCTTCCATGATATTCCTGACTTCCGACACGGAACTATTGCCCCTCTCACGGTAGAATCGGTTGGTAACGTCGATCCCCAACTCAGCCTCACGAACGCAGACATTTCCAACAACACGTGGTGCTACTGACCCGTCTTCGGTCGTGCCCAACTCACCATCTTCACCCAAAGCAGAGACCAATGTTCCGTCTTCTTCGTAGTATTCCAGTCCATCACCCTTAAGATCATTCGTAAGGACTAAGGGCTGATAGAACGCATGAATGATCCCGACTCCCGGGACCTCCTGATCAAGGGCCGCAATTTCTTCGGCGAGAAGAGGTTCGATCAAGGTGTCTTTCTCGATCGGGTTTGCAATGCGACCGTGAAAACCCTTTTCTGCCACTAATGCGGTCATGGTCGCATCCTGTTGATGAGAGACTCGTCCGATGTAAGTTCTTACCGGGCCTGGATCAGCGACGGTGACCTCACCATTTTCTCCTTGAAGGACGATCTGAAAATTCTCACCCCGAAAAGACCGTTTTTGAAGCTCTGCCTTACCCTCACCTAAATCAACTGAAAGCTGTTCTGGGATGTCTGAGGGAACTAATAATCTTCGAAATTCGATCGTATCAGCTTCAAGCCGGTTCGCCACCGCAAGGACTTGAGGACTATATTTATGTGGATTCGGATCTCTTTCTCTCGCCGTCTTGAGTGAAGGAAGATTTCCCCATTGATCCTGTGACAAGTCTAGTTCCCTCTCAGTGGCCTTGTAATTCCCGCCTTTCTCAGTAAATTTTTCGCTTGTCCCGCCATTTTTCAGTAGGAAAAAAGCGCACCAAAGAACGATGACTAAGGGGAGTAAAAGTGAAATTTTGCGCATAAATTAGAATCGGGTAGTCTGACAACATACTTTTTGTTGATACGAGTCACTACTATCCAAAAGTATGCGAAATCCTCGCCGCTTCCGCTCTTGTCGCCAAAGTGAAAATCCATCGACCATCCAGCTGATGGTCCATCGGCCATATTTTCTCGTTAATTTCCTTATATACCGCTGCGAATCAAAAAATTTCAGCTTGGCGCTAACTCTATATCAGCAGCGTAATCTATCGGAAATGAATGATGACGTATGGTATAGCTCCCTGAAAATAGCAATTTCTCAGGGAGCCTAAAATGCTTCAAGACCACTGGCAAAGTGAATCAACATACTCTGCTGAGCCATCCCGTAGCCAAGAATCCAGTTGAGCTGGATCCTTAAGCTGCTGACCCCGTAAACGGGGAACGACAAGGAATTCACTGCGAATCTCCGGTAACATGGAAAGATCTGACCACAGCTTTTCAAACTGTGTCACCGGGAAGATATCTTCTTGGCCATGGCCCCAGCGCTTTTTCACTTCCTTTAGGGTGACATAGGTTGGCAGTTTCGCGGCGACCTTACGAATCGCAGCCGCAATCAGCTCCTGATCATTCGTAAGAATAGCTTCTCGGCTAAGACCAAAGAGATCCAAAAGCTGATCTAGGTCAATCCACGTCGTCATCGAGTTATAGTAAGAGAGTTTAAACTCATCCTCCTCTCTCGGCATCGCCAGTCCTTCTAAGAGACGAGGTCTCCCATTGACCCGTGCCAAGCCACCTCCTCGATCTTCGAGACGGCGCGTAATAACCTCAAAGCTTAGGCCTGAGCCCGACTGAAGGTGATGACCGAGAAGTCCTGGGTGCAGATCTGCCCCCAGAGTATCGATGTTATGAAGCATGAGGGTCTTCAGCTGAGGGCGCTCTTCCAAGAGCTTCGCCAATGTCCCATTGAGCAACAGGTTCGGAAGCTCAAAAAAGTGACCCACTGGGTGAAGACACTGGAGAGGAAGATTATCGGTATAATCTCCAGCCTGCCCTGCCTCTCTAGCCCAACCAATGAGTGCAGTCCGCACGGAGTCGCGCATTTTTTCCTGCTGTTCATCTAAGGTCTGCTGCGGCATTTCCTCCCAGGCGAAACGTAAATCGCGCTCGGTAGGTATCATTCTCAGCCCCACTGATTTCCCAGGAGAAAGATGCAGTGGCCCGGGGTAAGAATAGTTCTGCTGGTGATCGAGAAAATGAGTCGTCGGGCCATGAGTTAAGTACGAAGTAGTGAAGACATGAGGCACGGTAGTCCCTGCCTCCGCACCTCGCTTACGAGACTTTGCAAGATGTGTCTCGATAAAAGTACGGTGTTTATCTTCAAAAATATTGAAAGGGTGCAGCGCCTTACAAACTCCTGCTCCCTGCGTCCACCGTGAGCCAGCACCAGCAGCGAGAGTGATGACGGCCACTTCCCCCTTCGCCAGCGATTCTTTACCGAGAGTAACTAGAGCAGACTCTGGCTCAAGGTGAGTAAAGTTAGTCACATCTGCCGCGTCAACATCCTCGATGGTGGTATTTGCCGCGAGCCGATTCTGAGCCAAACCGATGCGCCCATTCTGAAGATCTTTACTGATCTGCCGATGCTGCTCCGCATCGAAACCATGCTCTTCCAGGAGATCATCGAGAGAAGAGCCCGAGTCATCGCTTGTTTGATTTTGAGGAATGAGAGTCTGGAAAAGATCTTCCACAGCATTTCCAAAACCTGCTTCCATTTTAGAGGCGCGGGCAAATTGATCCAACTCACCGCGGTCTGCCTGCGAGAGACTTTCTGGAGTCGCACGCAAGAGTCGTGGGATCGCTAGTTGATAATAAATTGGCGGTAAGAGCGCTTCCTTTTCTTCCAGCAGATCTGCGTATGTTCCATGAGGATTCAGGGAGAAATCATACACCACCGGATCCATGGCAAAGGGTAAGGCATTTTCTAGCTCACGCTTCGTAGTAAGCATGATCTCCTTCAGCTTACCGAGTGCTTCCGCCTTTCGCTCTGGTGCCACGATGAAGCCCATGCCACCACCAGACATCCCTCCCAGCATCCAGAAGCCCCAAAAGTCTGACCCAAATTCTGCTTCCACTCGTTTGATAAGCGTCTCCGTAAAATGGTTCGTAGCCCAGGGTATGATCGTCTGAAGGGGACCGCGGAAGTTCTCCGTCGTCAGAGCACCGAGAGTTTTGATATCGCCTGCTTTGAGGGCCTCGAGGATTTTGTCCAGAAGGTTGAGCGCCTCCTTACGTCCCTGCCATTCTTGAGAAGCGCGCAGGAGGTATTTCTCGGTCACCATTTCTAGAATAGGGCCTACATTCTGTGCCATGCCGCCATGGACCACGATGAGCGAATCTTCTAAAGCCTGGCGGGCAGATTGAGAAATTTTATCATCCCCAAAGACATGATGTTTCGGCATGAGGCGGCCACGGGAAATCCCATGCTCCGGGTCCGTCTCACCTGCGATTTCACCTTCGATGAGTTTGATCCCAGGCCAAACTCCACCAGAATCTTGCCATCCACCACCAGAACCACCGATCCATTCGCCAAGAACAGCCCGAGCAAGTACGAGACGCCTCTCATTTTCGGTAAGCTCTCCCGTGAGCGACTGGGTCTGCCCAGTAGCACGCATACAAGCACTGATGAGGGCCGCGAGAAGATTGGTCGAAACCGCGAGGCGCGAACCCTTCGGGATGTTATTGACCGAGGAAACAATCTCGAAGCCTTTCCCCGGGCCAGCGATTTGCTCTAAAAGATCGGCAAGAGACTGGCCAGAGCCTTCGATCCCTGGAGGAACGATGCCAGATGCAATCACCGCAGCCTTCAGTAAGCCTAAGTAATCTTTCGCAAAGTCGAACATCTCACTCAGGGAATCGATCTCAGCCGTTGCTTTCAAATCAATGGAGGTAAGTCGAATGACTGGCTTATCAATGATGCGAAGGTAAGCCTCCACTGGTGGGGTCGGCGTATCATCACGACCATGAACCGCAAGATCTACGGAGACATTGATCACTCGAGCCCCTTCCGGAAAATCCATCCCGAGAAAGAAAATATCTGACCAGGCAGAATGAGTCAGATCCATACGCACCGGAGTCCGTTCGCGTAAGATGGGGAAAAGATGGTGACTTGTTTCTAACAATTGAGGCCGCACTCGCAGAGGCTGATCCTGTGGATGACCCATGCGGAACATCCATTGATTTCCACGCACGGTTCGGACTGATTTTCGGACTTGATTTGCTAGCGTTTGAAAGGCGAGCTGATGGTAAGCTGCGGCCAAGGCAGAGCAGATCGCATCACTAGGACCTTCTGTTTTTTGATTTTCAAGGAAGGTGTCGATCGCTTCCTCAAATCGGCGAGCGAGCAGATCTTCATGCCCAGAAAATGGGATCGAACCCGTCTGCTCAGTGGTGAGCTTTTCTGGAAGTTGAAAGCGATAGATCGAGTAGAGAAAAAAGAGGGCCCGGACTCGGTCGTAGAGATTGTCTGAGTCTCGGCGGAACTGGTCGAGTCCTCCGCATTCCTGCAGGAGATCCGCCGCGGAGAGCGAGACACAGGCTTCGACTAATGATTGATCACGAACGGCAGCGTCCTCTGAGGTGATAAGGTCTAAGAGCATGAGAACGGCGATTATTTTGTAGAACTAATGAGCTCGATGATGGAAGTCATGACCTCGTCTCGATCGGAACCCGCCAGAGCCATTCCCAAGTTCGCATGCAGCAGGCCATAGGAGGAGCCAAGATTGAAACGACGGCCTTCGATCTGGCAGGCGAGATAGCGTTCACTCGCCGCCACTGCATTAAGAGCTGGAGTGAGAGGAAGTTTTTCGCCGGTAGAGAGATCTTTCTCGATCTGAGTCATGACCGAAGGCGTGAGTACATGCATGCCGAAGTAGCAGAGATAACGCCCTGAGCGCAGGCCAGGGATAATGAGCTCCTGCTCTGCCAAAGTCGGGGTTGGCTTTTCCATCGCGGAAGTGACCTCAATAAGCTGGTCTGAGCCTGGGATCCTTTTCCCGCCAATGGTTCCGTAATAGGGAAGTTGGCTTTCGTGGGTCGGCTGGACTGCAGAGATAGGCCCATCAGTATCTGTAGCCGCATTAAGAAGTTGGCTGATACAGCTCGGCCCTTTCGGGTTCAGGTAAATATGGTCACCGAGAAGAAGGAGAAATCGGTCTGAACCAGTAAACTCACGTGCACACCAGACCGCTTGGGCAAATCCTTCTGGTGCGGGCTGTTCAATGAAGGTCACCTTTTCTAAAAATTCACCCGCTGCTTTTTGATAATCATTTTCCGTGCCCGGCGCGATAACGATAGCGACAGAAGTGATGCCAGCTGCAAAAGTCTCTTCGAGCAAAAGCGAGAGCATGGGTTTAGTATCACCAGTGGGGGTGACAAGAGTCTGAAGAGGGAGGTGCGTTTGGTCAGGACCAGCGGCCGTAATGACGGCTTTCGTGATTTTCATGATGATGGAGCTACCATGAAGAAAAAGCGGCTCAGACAAAAGTCGAAACCGGTGAGACTAGACACCTATTTACTTCATTTTCTTTTCTCCGTTAAATTGTGCAGAAATTTTGCTAACTTCACTAAGAAATAGACATTTACCTTCCATGACCCCGAGTTTTCGAATTTTTATGATCCTAGCCATACTCTTGAGTACGCTATCTGGAAAAGAGTGGCGTAAATTCACTAGCGCCACTGGCCAGAGCTTCGAAGGCCGAGTCCTCTCTAAAGATTCTTCGTCGGTAAAAATTGAACGCCGCTCCGATCAAAAAACCTTTGTTCTGGCTCTGGCTAAGCTTTCTCAGGCTGATCAAGATTTTCTCAAAACTTGGAAAGAAGCACCTGCTCCTACCAAATCCATCTACCCTCCACGATCAGAAGATGAGAAGCTCCCCAAATCCATCTACCCAAAAACTCGCAACTTAATCGCAGCTCGCCTCAAAGAAATCAGTGCTCGTGAAGTTCCTAAAGGAGCTTCTGGACTTCAGGCGAAAGCTCTCAATGATCTTAACATCTATCGCTACCTCTCTGATCTCAACGATGATGTCACCTTTTCAGAAGAGGAATCCGAGCGCGTGCAGGCTGCGCTAAAAGCGTGGAATGCGCTGGGGAATAACCCCATCACCCCCGAAGTGAGCGCACTCTTCAAGGACACCGTCTATCTAAGAAAGGGAGGCCTCATCCGCTGCGTGCGCGGAGCTATGCTCAGCACCGACAGTGTGCTCGATACGAACCGAAGAACCCGCTGGCTGATGCTCGACCCCCGGGTGGAAGAATATGGTCTCTCTGAAGAGCTACCAATTGCCGGAATCTATCCCGTCCGCAGTGGCCCGAAGCTCAAAGCCAAATTCTTCGCCTATCCCTCTCCAGGCTTCTACCCCGTCGATAAACTCCATGGCAAAGGATGGACCTGCTATGGCCAAAACATCTTCCCCAAAGATGAAAAAATCGATGTCGAAGTTTTTCGGCTCAACGAGTTACCAACCCAAAAAATCAGGCGGAACAAAGTCCAAGGCGTTCAGATGGATGTCGAAGATACCTATCTCTATCAAAATTCCGTCCTCTTCGTGCCACTCGACCCAGAAACTCAAGAAGCCCCTAAAAAACCAGGTGTATACGCAGTCTTTGTCAAAGTGGGAGGATTTAGGGTCAACTACATCGTCGCTCTTTTTTAAAAGTGCTGCAGCAAAGAAGCTGAATCACTTTATTAATCTGTCTTAGAGAGTGACGCTTTTGAGCGTATTTGCTGAAATTCCTTTCAGTAAATGCAGCTTTCTTTATCACCACTTAGTTACCACCTGCGGATGCGGGATTATTTGCTCTCTGAGCACCGTGAACTCTGGGATTGGTTTGCTTCTGTTGAGGGGAAATCTGACTACACCGAGGCCGTCGAGCTTCATCTCTTGAAGACCACATACCGGCTGGAGCGAGACACTCATGAAGATCTTTACAGCCTCGCCGATGAAGTTTGTGCTACTCTGAACTTAGACATTCCAGTCACTCTCTATCAAGCTCAGGGAAACAACGCCAACTCTGCAGCTCTCTATTATACACCCGATCATGGCCACGTAGTCTTCATCGGTGGAGTCATCGAACTTCTCGATCTGCCAGAAAAACGCGCCATCCTTGGTCACGAACTCGCTCATTTTAAACTCTGGACCGAAGATTCAGGTCAACATTTCATCGCAGACCAAGTCCTAACGGCAATGGTCAATGAACCACGTGCGGATGAAAGCCACTTTCAGAGCGCTCGTTTGCATCGCCTCTACACCGAAGTTTATGCGGACCAAGGATCACTTCTAGTGACAGAAGAGAAGACAGCCATTTCCACTCTTCTGAAAGTCCACACGGGTATGAAAGAGGCTGATCCTGAAAGTTACATGAAGCAAGCAGAGGAACTCTTCATGAAAGAAAAGCTCTCAACCGAAGGGCTCTCTCACCCCGAACTCTTTATTCGAGTTCGGGCGATCCAGAAGTCAGTCAGCGGAGAAGACCGAACACTGATAGAAGAAGAAATCCATAAACTCATTCAGGGTGAAATGAAACTGGATGAAATGGATTTCATCTCTCAGCAATCGTTGTCAAAACAGACCAAGGCCTTTCTCCAAAAACACCTCGCCGCCGAATGGCTCCACACAGACGCCACCCTTGGCCATGCGGGTTTGTTCTTTCATGACTTTCGCGAGAGCTTGAAGTCACCAGAGATATTCGATCTCGACCTTAGCAGCGTTGATCAAAAGATTCGTGATTACTTTTGCTATCTCCTTATTGATTTCGCCGTTGCTGACCGCGAACTCGATGAAAATAGTATCGCAGCTTCCTTCGTTACTGCCGAGTCGTTAGAGCTCGCCGATACACTCGAACCACTCATTCGCAAAGAGCTCAAGCTTCTGAAAAAAGACGTCTCCCGTATCCGCGAAGACGCAATCGAAATCGTTGCGAAGGCTATCCAAGAACATGAACAGGGAGGAAGCCATGGAGAATAAAATCACGCAGAATTTTCTGCAGTTTCTCGAACACGGGAATGAACAAGGCGAGTGGCAAACAGATGATATCTTAGCTGCTCTTCTCCCGCTCTTTGATCAAGTCCTGCTCAGCCATGATGAAGACCTCGTCGCGCCGCTAGATGGATTAAGCCAACTCAATGTCTCTCATAATAGCGTTTGGTATTCTCAATCTGATTCTCTCCAACCTCGTCTCAAGGCACGTGAAATTGATCAGTTAGAATCCGTAGATAAGCGCAGGGCGATGCAAGTGATCGACCGCGAAGACCAAACGATCGATGTCGATGAGGCTGACATCTCTAGCCAAAATCTCCGCGTCTGGGATCAAGAGGGGATTCCTCAGTATCCTGTCTATGTCACTCACTATCGATCATGGGAGCACAGCCAGGATCACCACGATCAGCTCACCGATATTTTCTCCTTAGGGATGCTTCTCGCGAGCCTTGCTACGGGGCTCGATTTTACTTCTGCGAAAGCACTCGAATCCTTTGCTGACTCGCGCGACCAACTACACCAGCTCTGTCCACGACTCCACCCAGTGGTCACTTCGACAGTCGTTCGAATGACTGAACTTAAGCGCGAAGATCGTCTCAAAGACCTCCGTTCTATCATTCACGTCCTGCGTAACTACCGCGATCAGCCAAAGCCGGACGACATCGATTTTTCAACCCAAGAAGGCTTCCTTACCTCGTCAAAAACGGAGCGCCGCAGCCTCATCAATGCGCATCTGAGAGATCGGCTCTTCGATCTTTCAAAACGGAACCGCCTCCTGCACTTCCGCTCGACACTGCAGTCTGTCAATTTGACCGTTTCCTCGGTCCCACTCCTACTAGACTACAAGAACATCAGGCCAGAGCAGCTCTTCACTTGGCAGCCCCGTCTCGCTGATGCATTAGCTAATGAAGAAGCCATTCCTCTCGACCGTTATCTGCGCTTTGAAGACGCCCCTTATCTGACTCATTCACTCGATGGACTCCGCCGTGAAGCAAACCGTGAACGGAAAGAATTCGGATTCTCTGAATTGCGTTTCGTCTTAGCCTTTTTCCGTTGGCATAATCTAAAAGAATCTCCAGACGAACGGATTCACTCACCTCTCCTGCTGCTGCCTATAGAGCTAGTGAAGAAAAAAGGCGTGCGTGATACATGGAGGCTCGAACCCATCGGTCACCTCGCAGAGGTTAACCCAGCCCTCCGTTATCAGCTCAAGCAACTCTATGATCTCGATCTCCCTGAAGCGATAGACCTTAGTGAAACCACTCTAGAAACCTTCTGCGACCTTCTTCGGAAAAAGATCAAAGCGAGTGAGCCAGCTGTCGAACTCAAGAAGATCGATCAACCTCAGATCGATCTCGTCATGGAGAAGGCGCGTAAGCGTCTCGATCGTTTTCTGCAGCGCCGTCGCATTTCTAACCGCACCGCCAAGAGCTACGAAAACATCGACTATTCCTATAGTAAAAATTCCTTTCAACCGCTCGGCCTTCAGCTTTTCCTAAAAAAGATCAAACCCGCGATCTTACCCTTAGAGCATCTAGTTTCGGATAAGCCGGTGCTCCGCCAGCCTGGTATCACTGAGGCAGGCAGTGCGGAAACGCCACTCCCTAAGGAAGCTGTCAAAAAACGGGAAAGCTATCGCCTCCGCGAAGGCAGCTCAGAAAATCCTTATGTCTGGGATTTTGACCTCTGCAGTCTGACGCTAGCGAACTTCAGCTACCGTAAGATGTCCCTAGTCCGTGACTACAATGCGCTCCTGAAAACAGACCGTACTAATACGGTTTTCGATGAACTTTTTTCCGTCGCCCCGAAAGAAACCTTCGATGAACAATCTCCTGCGATCCCTCTCGAGGAGCAATCATTGATCGTCCCTGCTGACCCGACTCAAATCTCTTCCATTGCGAATGCTCGGAGTGGCAAGAACCTGATTATCCAAGGTCCTCCCGGAACCGGAAAATCACAAACGATCACCAACTTAATTGCTGACTTCGTAGCCCAAGGGAAACGTGTCCTTTTCGTCTGTGAAAAGCGGGCCGCTCTGGATGTCGTCTACCAGCGTCTTGGCGCTAGCCATCTGGATGAACTCACTTCTCTGATCCACGACTCTCAGACCGATAAGAAGGCCTTCATTAAAGATCTCAAAGCCACTTACGAGCGCTTCATGAAGCCCACTCCTAAGAAAGACCTAGAGAAACGTTCACGCAAACTGCAGGAGACCGTCAGTCGTGAACTCGAAACTCTAGAGAGTTGCGGCACAAGCCTTTCCCAAAAACCAACAGATGGAGAAGCCTCACTGCGCGATATCCTAGACCGATTAGTATTGCTCCGTGACTGTCAGCCGGAGCTCACAGACGAAGAAGAGGAGCGCCTGCCTGGTTATCCTCTTTGGGAACAGTTCGGTCATGTGGTGCATCGTCTTACTGCTCAACTGAGGGAGATCAAGCTAGCTGAGACCTTTGCCGAGACCTCGCTCTCGCAGCTGCAGCGCTCAGCCTTTTCTGCCACTCATCCACTGACCTCTCTTAAACAACAGATCAGCGACTGCTCTACAAAGCTGAACGATCTGTTAGAAAGCGCGGCGAATTTTTCCTTTGAGACTCAGTCCTGCTCTCTTGCTGAACTTCAGGGTCTCTCTTTTGTTGCTGAAAGCGCTCACTTCCTTTCGCAAAACAACCTTCTCGCCCTACTCGATCCAAATAGTTCTCAGGCGCAAGGCTTTGCCTCCTATCTGAGAAAGCAGAAATTACGTAACACCGCCCTGAGCAAGACTCAAAAAGACACCACGCACTGGCTTAGAAAACTCGAACCACGGGATACAGATGCAGCTCTTGCCCAAGCGCTTGGCTTCCAGGGCTCTATCATGCGCTTTGTGAATCCCGCATGGTGGAAGCTCCGCAAAACACTGCGTCAGAGCTATCAGTTCTCAGCCCACGCCGTCACTCCTGAGTGGTCACAAATTTTAACAGACCTCCAGAAAGAGCACGCAGCTCAGGCTAAGCTGAATGATCTGGACGAAGAAACTCGCGCAGAATACGGAGTCGAGGATCTGGGGGAACTCGCCCAGCGAGTTGAGGATTTCAAAGCTCGCCGCATGGCCATCCCTATCGACAAACAAGACGATCAGGCCTTCTTTGACAGCCTTCTTAAGAATGACGATCAGGCCCGTGACACCGTCACTCAGCTAGCTTCCATGAATGGTGAGATCCAAAGTCTCCAGTCCGGTCTCAATCAATTTCTAATAGAGGCGGATGAGTGGGAGCTTCCACATTTAAAAGACACGTTGAATCGACTCGAACAAGAAGCGCCTCATCTCCCAGAGATACTAGGTGATCTCCAAGATTTGTCAGACGCTCCCGACAACTTCTTTGATGTATTACGAGATAAGTCGTACTCACCTGAGGCTTTCGAATGTGCCTGTGCTACCAAAACACTCAATCAGGCCTACCGGGAAGACCGAAACCTTAAACGCTATGAAGGCTGGATGTTACGTCGTCACTCCGAACGCGCTGAGACCAGCTATAAGAAGTGGATGGATCTCAATGGTGAGCGTATTGTCACACGCGTTCATAAACGTTTCCAAGAGATGTGCACCACTGCATCCAAGCCAGCAGCTCAACTCACGGAAGACGAAAAGGTTTTCAAAAAATCCTTCAACACAGGGCGTCGTGAACTCGAACATGAATTCGGTAAGAGCATGCGCTACAAGTCGATTCGCGATCTCGCTACAGGCGTCAGCGGACAAGTCGTTCTTTCTCTTAAGCCAATCTGGCTAATGAGCCCACTCAGCATCTCTGATACGATACCTCTAGAAGACGAACAGTTTGACGTCGTCATCTTTGACGAGGCGAGTCAGATCAAGCTGGAAGAAGCCATTCCGGCTGTCCAGCGCGCGGGGCAGGTCATTGTCGTTGGCGATGAAATGCAATTACCTCCGACCAACTTTTTCGAATCTGGAACACACGATGAAGAGGAGTCGGTCTCCTTCGAGGATGAAGGAGAAATGATCAGCTATGATCTCAGCTCCGATAGCTTTCTCACTCACTCTGCACGCACGCTGGCCTCCACCATGCTCGGCTGGCACTACCGCAGTCGCTACGAGGCACTCATTCGCTTTTCTAATGCCAACTTCTACGAAGGAAAGCTCCTCACCATCCCTGATCGCAGTGCGTCGGCAGGATTAAAAACTCCCCTCAATATTTCTGGCCTACGTGAGTTCCCTGATACCACCGACGATATTCTCTCACGCAGCATTAGCTTCTGTCACATGGACGATGGAGTCTACGCCAAGCGGCAGAATGCTGCGGAAGCGAACTACATCGCCCACCTCGTCCGCGATTTTTTAAATAAAGACACAGGTCTCGATATGGGAATCGTCGCCTTCTCAGAGGCGCAGCAAGCTAAGATCGAAGAAGCGCTCAGTCACCTCGCCCGCGAAGACGAAGACTTTGGTCGTCGTCTCGAACTGGAGCGTGAACGAGAAGAAGACGGGCAGTTCTGCGGACTCTTCGTGAAAAATCTTGAAAACGTTCAGGGTGATGAGCGCGACATCATGCTTCTCAGTATTTGCTACGCTCCAGACAGTGCGGGCAAGATGCGTATGAACTTCGGGCCGATCAACCGATCTGGTGGAGAGAAGCGTCTCAACGTGATCTTTTCACGGGCTCGCCAGCACATGGTTATTGTCAGCTCTATTCGTCATCACCAGATTACAAATGACTACAATGATGGCGCAGCGTGCCTCAAACGCTTCCTCGAATATGCGGCGGCAGTTTCTATCGGTGACCAAGTCATGGCCAGCCATGTCATTGATCAGTCAGGCTCCATCCGTAAAACGGAGGACCTCACTGACAATGTCGAAGAAACACTCTCCCAAGCACTCAGTCAGCGCGGCTATCTCGTAGAGAAAAACATCGGCGATTCCCAGTTCACCTGTGATCTGGCTCTCCGTTTACCGAGTGATGAAAATTATCGATTAGGAATCCTCATCGACGGTGCTGAGCACTATGCCACAAGTGATCCGCTAGAACGCTACGTCCTCCGTCCCGGGCTTCTCCGTGCCTTCGGCTGGCGCGTCTTCGAGGTGCTGGCTAAAGATTGGTATCACGATCCCGAACAAGTTCTGAACTCCATTGATCACCTCATGCGCCACGAAGGAAGCGTTCAAGACCTTCTCTCAAAGAAAGATCAATCTGTATAAAAACTGAAGCTTCCAAAACTTCATCCAGACATCCAGCCACTGAAGACGATTTGAGATCGGCTGACTTTAGGAGCTCATTTTAGCGGTTGGTCAGATGGTCCCTTCACAATAAAAAAGGCTCCCGAAAAGTGGGAGCCTTTTGAGCGGGGAGATCACACGCCCGTTTTGAAGGGTGAATTTTTCTAGCCTGTCTCGCGGAGGCCGGAGGCGATGGCGTTGATAGTGAGCTGGAGGGCGAGGAAGTCGCGGTGGAATTTTCCGTCTTCAGTTTCAACAGGGCTTCCGGCTTCACGCCATTGTTTCAAGAGCGAGATTTGCTGATCGTGTAAGATTTTTAGCGGGACTTCACGGATGGCGAGAGTTTTTTCCATGCGGGGACGGCGGTTTGCGAAGTCGAGGCCGAGAAGGTCATGAACAAGGGTACGGGTTTTTTCGTACTCGGCTAGGATCATTTCGAGGTTCTTCTTGGCTAGTTCTTGGTCCGGGCAGAGAGCGGCGTATTTCCGCATAGCGTCCGTGTTTGCGGAGGCGAGGGAGGATTCGATGTTGGTGAAGACGTATTGAAGAAAGTCGAAGTGTTCGACGTTGTCTTTAATCGTCTGGTAAGCTTCTTCACCGATGGCTTCGAGGCCGGAGCCGACGCCGAACCAGCCAGGAAGGTAGA
This sequence comes from uncultured Verrucomicrobiales bacterium, assembly GCA_937958875.1. Classification (GTDB taxonomy): domain Bacteria; phylum Verrucomicrobiota; class Verrucomicrobiia; order Verrucomicrobiales; family Akkermansiaceae; genus SW10. Next base: position 16,525 of record CALGMJ010000059.1, read on the forward strand.
AGCGGGCCTGAGTCCAGGAGAAGACCCAGGGGATGGCGCGAAGGTCTTTGAGGGAGGCTTTCTTCCCTGTCCGGCGAGAGGGGCGAGATCCGAAAACGCCGGTTTCGAGTGCATCGATGGGGGTGGCGGTGCGGTAGAATTCCATGAAGCGATCGCCATCGAGTAAAGAGCGGTAAGCCTGGTCTGATTTAACAGAGAGGGCGTCGAGGGCGTCGCGGCAGCTATCGACGGCGGTGGATTTATTGCTGAGGCCGACGACGCGGGTGACTCCGGCGACGAGGAGTTCGAGGTGGAAGTGGGCATTTCCTTCGTGTCCGTATTTTCGGGGAAGAACTTCGCCCTGTTCGGTGACGCGGACGGGGCCGGAGAGGGAGCCTTCGGGAAGGGCGCGTAGGAACCAGCGGGTAGGGCCAGCGCCGCGACCGATGGTGCCGCCCCGACCGTGGAAAAACTGAGGGGTGACGCCTTGGGCCTGGCAGGCGGCGGTCATGGCTTCCTGGCCTTTGAAAATGCCCCACTGGGAGGCGAAGACGCCGGCGTCTTTGTTCGAGTCTGAATAGCCGACCATGGCGGGCTGGAGCCCGGAGGGGTGAGCGCCCATGATGTCGAGATACTCTTTTAGAATCTGATGGGCAGCAGCGAGGTCATCCCCGGTTTCAAACAGTGGGCTGACTGAGAGGCGAGAGCGCCAGAGGCCGTTCGGGGTGATCTGGGCGAGCCCGGCTTCGCGGGCGAGAAGCTGAACGAGAAGGAGGTCAGAAACGCAGCGCGTCATGCTGACGATTAGCTGGCCGAGACCTTCTTTACCATTGCGCTGAAGGTGGGTGGCGAGGAGACGGAAGTATGAGAGGATTTGGTCGGCATTTTCTCCGGCTTCTTCATAGCGGGCGAGGAAGGGGCGAGGGTTTTTGAGTTCGGCTACGAGGAGTTCGCGGCGCTTTTCTTCATTCCAGGTGGGGAAATTTTCACCATCTGGGATGCCAGCAGCGGCAAAGATCTCAGCGGCGGCATTGTCATGTGCTTCGGAGTTATTCCGGATATCAAGTCCGGCGAGGTGAAGGCCAAAGGTCTGGGCGAGGCGAATGAGTGGGAAGACATACTCGCGAGCAGCACGGGTGGCATTCACTTCGACGAGGGTATCGTGAGCGAGCTGGAGGTCTTCGATGTATTCCTCGGTGGTGGCGTAGCTGCTCTGCGCCATTTTATCGCTGAGCATGTAGAGATAGGCACGCCATGGCTCTTGCTGGTATTTCTCAGAGGAGGCTCCGGTGAGGGCTTCGCTGAGGCGGGCGGGGACTTTCGTAAATGGAGGGGCGAGGGTGAGCTTATCAGCGTATTGGGTGAGGTAGCGCTGGTGGAGGTCGAGGGCATGCTCGTGGAGTTGACGCAGGGTATTTTTGGTCACCTCTGGGGTGACGAAGGGGTGTCCATCACGGTCTCCGCCGATCCAGGTCGAGAAACGGAGTTTCGGGTAGGCTTTTTCCGTCCGAAGTTTTTCGACATCCCAGCCGACATCTTCCCAGGCGAGTTCGAGGGAGCGGTCGAGACGAAGGACGACTTCGGGGAAAATTTCTGCCAGGTAGGGAAGGGCGTTTGCCAGTTCTTCCTGAATCTGAGGGCGCTTGACGAAGATTTCGCCGGTGTACCAGAGTGTTTGAAACTCAGCGCTCAGAGTGTCTGAAATACGGCGGCCGTAGTGAGGATCATGGCGGGCGCTTTCGTAGGAACGGAGTTCCTCGTAGATGGCTTTATGCCGCTGGCGCACGGAGGGGCGCTTTGCTTCGGTAGGGTGGGCGGTGAGCACGGGCTCAACACAGATTTTTTTCAGGGTTTCGAGGACTTGGTCTTCCGTTAGTCCAGCTTCGACAAAACGGCTGATGACGGAGGGCCAGAGCCCCTTGATGGCGGAAGCTCCGTGTTCTGCACGGCGGTGGCTGCGGAACTGCCAAGCGACGCGCTCTTCGACGATGTTGAGGAGCTCAAAACAGATGGAGAGCAGCTGCGCGCCTTCCCGTTCGTTTCCGGCAGGAATTTCGGTGGGGTAGCCTTGATCATTGCGCCAGGGGACGAGAGCACGAAGTTGGTCATCGAGCGGGAGGGAATCGGCTAATAGGGTATTTGTCTCGGCGAGGGTTTCGTCGAGTTCGCGGAAGGCTCCCTGATAGTAGCGGTCGGTCTTGATGACATCGGACATTTGCCTAGGAGTATGCGAGGTCTGAGGTGGGATGCAAGAGAGGGGTGTGCTGATTCTTGCTACAGAAGGTGGTTTGGGTGAAATTCATCGTTGTTTTGCATTTTCTGAAAAGATTGGAGTCATTTTAGATTGCAGGCTGATGAATGCTGGAAAGACTTTTTGAATCTATGAAACTACCACTTTTCCTTAGCCTCCTGCCGATTCTCTCCTTTGCGGAAACGACGTCTCTCTTTATCGGAACCGGAGGGAATGGCATTTATCATGCGGTGTTAGATGAGGAGAAAGGTTCGCTAGCAGAGGCGAAGCAAGTTGCGGATGAAAAAGGAAATAGCTTCATTTTTATCGATCAAAAAGGACAACGGCTCTTCTCGACCGTGAGTCTAGCTTCGAAACAAGGGGGCGTCATTTCATTCGAGATCAAGGGCGATTCTCTTAAAGAGCTGAGCCGTGAAGATTATCCTGGCCGTGGGCTGTGTCATGTCAGCCTAGATACGACACGGCGAGTGCTCTTCGGGGCTGACTACGGTGGCGGTAGTGTGGTGACTTTCCCTGTTGATGAAAGCGGAGCGATCAAAGCTTACGCGAGCTTTTCTAGACACGAAGGCTCCAGTGTCCATCCCAAGAGACAGCAGAAACCTCACGCGCATTCCTTCTATGCCGGACCGAATAATCAGTATGCCTACGCGGTCGATCTAGGCACGGACAAGGTCGAGATCTATTCCTTTGATGCAGGCACTGCAAAGACCACCCATATTGCGGCAGCAAGCGTCCCTCCAGGATCTGGAGCGAGGCATATGAAGTTCAGCCGTGATGGGAAGTATGCCCATGTCCTGAACGAACTGACGCTGACCATCACCACTTTTTCTCATGATACTGCTACGGGGAAGTTGACTGAAATTGAGACCGTTTCCGTGATGCCGGAGGGGGCGGATGGAAAAGCGATGAGTTGCTCTGAAATTTTGGTCTCTAAAGATGGTAAGTATATCTATACTGCCGCTCGGGATCTCAAGGGTGAGAAGCGCGATGTCATCTCGGTTCTAAAAACGAGCCCAGAAGGAAAGCTAAGCTGGCTCCAGAGTGCTCCGGCTGAAGTCTGGATTCCACGGAATATCAATCTGACTCCATCGGGTAATTACCTACTCATCGCGGGGCAGAGATCAGGCGAAGTGGTCGCTCTCAAAGTGGATCAGAAAACCGGTCTCCTGAGCTCGACTGGAAGTTCCATCGAAGTTAAGGGGCCAATGTGTATCGCCTTCCCTTAAGCTGAACTTTTTTAAGCGCCGGCGTTTTCTAGGAACTTGATGAGAAAGTCCAGACGTCGGCGCACTTCCCCGGTTTCTAAAAGTTTCTGACGATCGGCGGGATCATGGATGAATTGCTGCGCGACGGCATCTGCCATGATGGTAGAATGGCCTGCCTGATCGAGAGTGCTGTTGACGCGCTCTGTGACTTCGGCTGGGAAATTTTTAAGCGCTCGGTGGACCGCAGCCCTGAGGCGGGAAATGTAGTCGGCCTCTTCTGCTGCCGTCAGTGTGGTATTTAATAAGGGGCGGATCGCGGCGTAGGGATAAGGCTTTTCCTCGAGCCATTCATCAAAGTGGACCCGGAAGACACCGTGGAGAAGCAAGTTAGAGGTGCCTTCCTCAGACTCTCGGGAGGCCCGGATAAGCCCGATGGTGCCTACCTTTGCCGCCGCTTCGGCAAGCCCGTCTTCCTCATCTCCCATGAGATTTCCGACGCAGAAAAGGCAATCGCCTTCTAGTGCTTCTTCAAGCATCTTTCGGTAGCGGGGCTCGAAGATGTGGAGAGGAATGGCTCCGTGAGGGAATAATACCGTATCAGGCAGCAGGATCACCCCGCATTTCTCAGGAATGGTGAGGGAGGAAGACATTGATAAGGTATGAAATTAAGAAGACGCTAAGGCCTGATCAAGATCTTCCACGATGTCATCGATGTGCTCGATACCGACTGAAAGGCGAATAAGCCCCGGCGTGATACCGCCACTAAGCTGTTGTTCGGCACTGAGCTGGGAATGAGTGGTGGTGGACGGGTGAATCGCGAGGGATTTGGCATCACCGACATTTGCGAGGTGGGAGAAAAGCTTGAGAGATTCGATGAATTTCATGCCGCCTGCTGCGCCACCTTTGATTTCGAAAACCACCATAGAGCCTCCTTTTCCGCGGAGATATTTCTGGTTTCGTTCATACTCAGGATCATCTTCTAGTCCCGGGAAGCGGACCCATTCGACTTGCGGATGGTCTTTAAGATGTTTTGCAACCGCGAGTGCGTTTTCACAATGGCGTTCCATGCGGAGAGGGAGCGTTTCAATTCCCTGAAGAATAGCCCAAGAATTATCCGGGGAAATACAGGCCCCGAGGTTTCTCAGTGGAACCGTGCGCATACGGAGAATGTAAGCTAGCGGAGCAAGTGCCTCAGGGAGGTCATGGCCCCAGCGCAAGCCATGGTATGATGAGTCAGGCTCATCAAAAAGGGGATGATTTCCACCAGACCAATTGAAACGGCCTGCATCAATGGCGATTCCTCCGATGCTCGTGCCGTGTCCGCCAAACCACTTTGTAAGAGAGTGGACGACCACATCAGCTCCGTGATCAATGGGTTTCGTCAGATAGGGCGTAGAGAAGGTGGAGTCGACAATGAGCGGAAGTCCGTGTGCTTTAGCGATGTCTGAAATGGCATCAAGATCTGAAATTTCTAAGGCAGGATTCGAGACTGTTTCGCAGAAAAGGGCACGCGTTTTGTTGTCGATCTGGGCGGCGTAGTTTTCGGGATCAGTGCCGTCGATCAGGCGGACTTCAATGCCGAGCGCGGGCAGGATGTCATTAAATTGCGTATAGCTCCCGCCATAGAGGCTTCGAGCGGAAACGATGTTATCCCCGGCAGAGGCTAGGTTGATGATGGCATTAAAAATAGCGGCCGTTCCTGATGCGTGGCCCAGGCCACCCAGTTCGTGAGCTCCCTCTAATAATGAGACCCTCTTTTCCAGCACATCTGTGGTGGGATTCATGAGGCGAGTGTATATATTCCCAAGCTCTTTGAGGGCAAAGAGGTTAGCCGCATGCTCTGAGCTGTCGAAAACGAAAGAGGCGGTGCGATAAAGAGGAACCGCGCGAGAATTTGTCGTAGGATCAGGGGTGTGGCCTCCGTGTAGGCAAAGCGTCTCGTGTTTCATAGTTTGTGGTCAGGACTCTGGCGCTGCTGAGGTGTGCGTCAAGTTGATGTGAGTAAGACCTTGCAAAAATGGAATTTAGAAGGGTTCGGAACCTTACATTTTGTTGCACGCAATTAAGATGTTATACAGGTAACTGGTTGTTATTCAGAATGTTGTATTATTTTTTGGAAATGGTCCATTTGTGTTTCACCCATCTGAAAGAATGTGCCATTTTGAACAAGCTAAAAACACAAACACAAATATGAAAAATCATTATCCTCTTAATAGGTTCCCACTTGCCTGCGCGGTCATGGCTGGAATCTGTGGAACCGCACTTTCAAAGACCATTTATGTAGACCTTCAGCCGGGAGGGGCAGATGATAACGCTACTTCCACACCTGCAGATTTCCAAGCCTTCGATGCCAATGCGTCAGATTCTGCACCAGTGACAATCTTCGAGAGCTACGCTCAAATGAATGGAGCAAATGCTGAAGATGAGGACGGAGGCCTCTATTTAATCGAAACTCAGGGCTCGGCGTCCGGGTTTTCAAGTAGGAATACTGCATGGCCTGATATGGTGCCAATTTTAGAAGGATACGCTTTCACGAGAGAATCTGAAGTCAGAACCGTAACGATCAGCGGTATCGAGGCTATTCCCGAAGATGAGCTTATTACTCTCACTGTATTTGGTATTGGCGATAATATTAACCAGCAATCAACAGTCACCCCGTCATATGGAGGTATTACTCTTGCTTCTAAGACCGCTGATTTTGGTGTGGCTCCTCGGGACGAGCGAGGTGACGCAGTTCCGGAGGTTCAATGGCAATTTGTTTCAGATGGGTCTTCTGAGATTTCGTTCACATGGGAAAAGAAGGATGCGAGCTTTGCAGCTCTGAATGGCTTCATGATCAGTTCTTTTGCTCCGTCTTTCGGAACGGCAAGTGACATAACCGTAGTTCCAGATAGCGCCGTTGTCCTTGATCAATCTAACCCATTTTCGCTTTCAGTTACGGCAGATTTTAGTTCCTTAGGAGATGATGTTGATGTCTCAGCTCTTTCTACTACCACATATTCCGCTACTCCTACTGGAGTGGTTGAAATATCCCCAAGTGGTCTTGTGACGGCCCTCATGCCCGGTTCTGCCACTATTACGGTAACAGTTCAGGGTGATAGTGGCCCTGCAGTTTCGGATATGGTCGAGGTCACTGTGGAGGAAATTCAATCTCTCTCCGTGAGTATTGCTGATCCTATTTTAATCCCGAATGGAAGAAATACGACGGCCAGTTATACAGCCACTGGAACGACTTTGGTTGATGTTCCAATTGACGATTTTACTCAATTAGTCGTTGAGAGCTCTGATACGACTGTTCTACAGCTGGGTGATGATGTTACTGAGATTGATCCAGGGGAATTTTTTGGGGTGACTACTCTTACGGCGCAACTTGGTAACGTGACAGCTACCGCAGACGTAACGATCGAACCCATCATTTCACTGACCGCTACTGCTACCCCCGAAACAATCTTCGTCAATGGTGGAGGGGCGCGTATTTTAGTTACGGGAAGTACCACTAGTTTAACTGATATTCCTCTGAATGATATCCCAGGTTTTGGTGATAATCTGTTCTTAGTAATTGACCGGATGTTTCTTGAAAATGATGGGGAATTTGATGTTGTTACGCCAGAAGAAGTAATTGGTGTAACTACTGTGGAGGTTGATCTTGAAAACCAAGAGGATCCAGCAACTGGGGTCCGTGAAATTGTTTCTACTTCAGTGACAGTCACGATTGAGGATACCCCAGATCAGTCAATTGCCCTGCGTCACCGCTATAGCTTCAATGAAGCAGCGGATTCTACGAGCTTAGATGTCATCGATTCGATCAGCGGCTTCAATGGCACTATTTTAGGAGAGGGCGCTACATATAATGGAACTGAACTCACCCTTCCTGGCGGTCCTAATGGGGCAGATGCTACCGCTGCATATGTAGATCTCCCGAATGGAATGGCCTCTGCTTTGCCAGGTGCCGCATCATTTGAAACGTGGGTTAGCCGCGAATCGACCGAAAACTGGGAGCGTATTTTTAGCTTCGGTTCTAGTGATGTGGGTGAGGGCAATTCTAGTCGGGGGCAAACTTATTTCACCCTAATCGCACAGAATGGCGACAATGGAGGCCCTGGGGGAGTCCGCGTTTCATACTCGCTTGCTAGTTTTGAGGGTGAAATCGACCCTGATCTTAATGCCCCCGATTTTTTAGGGTCAGACAAGACTCATTATGTGGTCACTTGGGATACTCAACTTGGCTTAGGTAAGCTGTACGTTGATGGTGTTGAAGTCGATGAACAGCAGATTTCCACCTCCGAAGCTGCTCTCGCTGACCTCGATGACGTTAATAACTGGATTGGTCGCACTCAGTACGGGAATCCCCGTATTAACGCTTCCTTTGATGAGTTCCGTATTTACACTGGGATTATGACGCCTGAGGAGGTGACGGCTAGCTTCACTGCCGGTCCAGATTCGATCTCCGGTATCACCCTTGCTCCTGTCGATCCGCCAGTTGTAGAAGAGCGTATCGCGGTCGAAAGTGTGTCCTATCAGGTAGATGCTGGGAATCCTTCCTTTACGCTGAACATCGCTACCGTGCCCAATACGAATTATCAGGTGCAGTTCTCTGACACTTTGAATAATGATTGGGCAAATGTTGATGGCGGTGCTTTCACTGCAACCGCAGAATCATTTGAGTTCGAAGATACCTCAATCACCACTTCTAATACTTTCCGCTTTTACCGCGTGATCGTTGCCCCTTGATTTTAAGGTCTAGTATATAAATCCTTAAATCTTAGCAACGGGCTCATCACTGAGCCCGTTTTGTTTGCTATCATACGAATTGCTGATGATATTTAGCCTAGGAAAAGATAAAAATATGGGGAACTTAAGAAGAGCTCGATCTTATCAAGTCTCCTTTCCTTAGGTTCAATGTTGTTTGTTTGTTATGAAAAAGGGGTTCTTCGCAGGAAGAGCCCCTTTTTTCTTAAAGGCTATCAGCGATTTGGTAAGAGGGCTCGGCATAGCCGTATTGTTTTTACTTACTTCTTGGAGTCACAGGTGTGGATCTCACGGCGGCCACTACAGCCGGGGCAGGGGGCCGTCCATTCGCTCTCTCCGCTTGAGTAAGTTTCGTACTTCCAGATGGGGACGCAGAATTTGATTTCATCGATCAGGTAGCGGTTGGCTTCAAAGGCGGCTTCTCGGTGAGCTGAGGCGGTGATGGTGACGACGGCGAGGTCTCCGATGCCTAGGTCTCCGACACGATGAACAGCGAGGGCGTGTGTGATGGGGAATTTCTCGAGTGTTGTTTCGAGAATCTTCTGCCCCTCCTTCTGCGCCATGAGCGGGTGGTACGAGTAGCTGAGGGCGCTGACGTCACGTCCTTCGTGGTGGTTTCTCACCAGTCCTTCGAAAGTGACAATGGCCCCACAGGTGGGATCATCCATTTCTCGGCGCAGGAGAGGCAGGTCAATGGTGGTATCCTGGAGCCAGAATTTATCCACCGGCGAAGGGGGGCATGAAAGCGATGGTGTCATGATTTTTGAGTGGGGTTTGCCATTCCGCGAATTCGTGATCGATCGCGGGTTTGATATGTGGAAGGTCGAGGCTGAAGTGATGACGAAGCCGGACTTCTTCCCAGAGGCCGGTGAGGGTGGCGGCGGTCGTGGAGAAGGTTTCGCGGGTGGTGTCAGCTTCTTGGGAAAGTTTGGCGAAGTATTCTACGGTGACAGATTTTTCTACGCTGCCATGAGCCTCGAGATGTTCGAGTTCAGTGAGGTGTTCAGGGCGATTTAGATTAAGAAGGGCCTGAGGGTCACTGGGGGTGAGCTCGGTGCGTTCTAGAGTGCGGATAAAGCGGCGAGCACAGCGGCGATTTTCAGCAATGACTTCCTGAAGCTGGGGTGCTGAGGAGGGAGCGTAGATGGCGCAGAGCGGTTCCGGGTGATCGTCAAGTGGATTTCGAAAACATGAGACGTCCTTGAGGTTAGCAGCGACTAAGGATTCGAGATCAGGGGCGCTGAGTTTTGGCAGGTCACAGGCGATGAGAAGCCAGGAAGAATCTGGGTCGTGGGCGAAGGCGGCTTGGAGGCCGCCAAGAGGGCCAGGTGAGGGCTCAAGATCACGCAGGGTAGGAAGAGGGTGATCCCGCTCATCATCGTGCGCGATAGAAAGAAAAATGTCTTCAGTATGCGGAGTGATGAGATCGATGGTGCGCTGAAGGAGGCTTTTTCCGGCGAGTATGATCTGTGATTTCTCTCTGCCCATGCGGGACGACTTTCCACCGGCGAGAATGAGCGCTTTCATGATGATTAGGCTTGGTAGTCAGATTTTCCGCCAGTCTTTGTCTGAAGCTTGAGTTCAGAGATAATGATAGCCGGGTTCGCCGCTTTACACATGTCGTATAGCGTGAGGGCCGCGGTGGAGGCTCCGGTGAGGGCTTCCATTTCTACCCCGGTGCGGGAGGTGGTGCGAGCGGTGGAGGTGATGAGGAGATGATCTTCATCATGCGGAGTGATGAGAATCTTCGCGGAGTCTAGAGGAAGTGGGTGACAGAGAGGGATGAGTTCAGAGGTTTTCTTTGTGCCACAGATCCCGGCAAGAATGGCGGTGTGGAGAACGGGGCCTTTTTTATTTTTGAGTTCTCCGTCTTCCATCTGGGAGAGGATTTCACGGCCGATTTTTACGAGACAGGTTGCGGTGGCGGTGCGCACGGTCTCAGCTTTTGCGGAAACATCAACCATGCGGGGCTGGTTGGAATCATCGAGGTGGGTCAGTTCTGACATCGGTGGGAGGAAGATGCCATTTTATGATGGATGGGCAAGAGGGGATCGGGCAGCTTTTTGAGCGTGGGTATTTTGGTGGTCCTTTTTGCACTTGTGGCGCTGGCGTATTCTTCGGTGGGGTTTGGAGGGGGGTCGTCTTACACTGCGATTTTGGCCTGGCGCGGAGAAAGCCCAGAGGTCATCCGCTTGGTGTCACTGAGCTGTAATCTGGTGGTGGTAGTGATCGGAGGGTGGGCCAGTTTACGGGCGAAGGTGGGGCCCAGGCACTTATTAAGGCCGTTATTGTTGAGTTCGGTGCCGGCGGTGTGGCTCGGCGCGCGATGGGAAATCTCAGATACGCTTTTTTTCCAAATCCTGGGAGTCGCTCTCGCAGTAGCGGGGGGGCTATTGCTTTTCGGATCACGGAAAAATGAGCACGGGGTGGTCTCGTGCTGGAAACTATTGCTATTAGGAGCGGTGTTGGGAGGGCTCGCAGGAGTGACTGGGATAGGTGGGGGAATTTACCTCGTGCCAGTTCTTCATCTCCTGAGTGCGGGGAAGGCTCGTGAGATCGCAGCGGTCGGGACGTGGTTCATTTTAGTAAACTCGGTGGTGGGTCTTTTGACTCTGGGGTTTTCTGCGATTCCGGTAGCGGCTTGGAAGGGTTTTTGTTGGCTCCCGCTCGCGGTGGCAGGAGGGGGGCTGGTGGGTTCTCAGCTTCTTCAGGGGAAATTGAATGAGGTGTTTGTTCGGCGTTGGACGGGGGTGCTCGTTCTTGTGGTGGCAGGACGGGTCTTGTTCTTCTGACGAAAAATGGATATTACGAATGGGATGATTCTTTTCTCGGAATATCGCATCCAGACGATTTTTGTCATTCTGCAGATGATTTTGATCGTCGGTGGGATGTTGCTTTTTCTAGGAATCTTAAAAGCGACTGGTCATCATGAGAGTGAGGCTCTTCCTTCGTATCTATCAGTTATAAAAAACTGGGGATTCTTTTTGATTATCGTTCCCGTTATC
>CALGMJ010000060.1 GCA_937958875.1 uncultured Verrucomicrobiales bacterium
TACTTCATCTATCATGCTTAAATCATTGTGCTCCAAGAAAGTGCTTATTCCGGCGTCAATCGCAGCCGCCATTGGACTGTCTGCTCATTTCCTCTACTCTAACCACGTCCCCTTAAAATCAGGACAGAGCCACATCAGACAGCATGATGCAGAGAATGGGCCGCTTAGCTCTCAGGATTTCCCATTAACTTCTCCATCAACTTCCGATATCGCAGCTCAGCCTTCTGAAGCTCTCGTGGATGAGACCAAAGCCACAAATACCAGCACCGAAGCGCCTCAACTCTTAATCACTCAACTGGAGCGCCTTTCTAAAGAGGCTGGTAAAGAAAAAGAATTTCGCGAACTTCTCGTCAGCACTTTCGTCAAACCTGGATCAAAGAAGCTCCAGAAAATCAACCTGCAGGCTGGCATTCAATCAGGAGACCAAAAAGTCCAAGACATCGCTCGCTCACTTAGCTTTCTCAATCAGGTTCAAGAAAGCGGATTTAGTGAGGCGCTTGATCAAGCTGAAGAAACTCTTTCTTTCGAGGGAGATGAGGAGGATTTCTTAGATTTTATCGCAGATGAAGTCGCCCCCCAAAATCGCCCCGCTACTTTGGAATGGCTCCGCGAACAGGGCCCTGATCTCTGGGAAGACGCTCTTCCCCTTGTCTTAGGAGACTGGGCGGTCGAAGCCCCACAACAAGTCGGAGAATGGATCTCTGGACTCCCAGCAAATGACTTCCGTGATCGGGCCATCGCAGAATATGCCCCCGTCATTGCCCCACAAGGTGCGGAGCAATCACGCACGCTCGTAAGTCAAATCGTAGATGCCGACATTCGCCAAGAAGCACGCATCAGAACAGGAGAACTGAATTTTTCCGTCCTTGGAAAAAAGCCATAAAGCTCAGCTTTTGAAGAGATCTCTCTAAAAAGAGATCCATTTTAACAGGGCTAGAACACTGAAAAATGCCTCCTGGATCACGATCCGTTGAGCAGAACAAATGATCATGATTCATTAAGCTTTTAAAACAGCTTTGCATTTACCCTGACAGATCGTTAAACCCTCGGCGGTATGGCTAAACCGGCGTTGGGCAAAGGACTTGCAGCACTGATCAAAAATAAGGGGACTGATACCGAACCAGATCCTAAGGTAGAACTTCTCCCAGGAGAATCAATCAACCAAGTCCCTATCGATCAGCTCTTTGCCTCCCCTCTTCAGCCACGCAAGCGCTTCCCCGAAGAAGGTCTTGATGAACTCATGCAGTCCATCAAGGAACTGGGGATCATCCAGCCACTCATCGTCCGCCGGAGTGACGATAAGTTCGAACTCATCGCAGGAGAACGCCGCTGGCGTGCTTCTCAGAAGCTTGGACTAGAGACGATCCCCGTTATTGAGCGAGATGCCAGTGACCAGGAGGTTCTGGAAATGGCTCTTATTGAGAACCTACAGCGACAGGATCTCAACCCCATCGAAGAAGCAGCTGGTTACGTTCGTCTCGCAAAAGATTTCACGATGAAGCAGGACAGCATCGCAGAACGGGTCGGTAAATCCCGTGCTAGTGTGGCCAATGCCATGCGCCTGCTCGATCTTCAGGAGCCAATCCAGCGCCACGTCGCTGATGGTCACCTCACGGTAGGCCATGCCAAAGCCATCCTCGGAGTAAAGGACCCGCAGGAACAACTTGCCGCCGCCGATCATATTCTACGCATGAACATGACCGTGCGTGCTGCCGAGAAATTCGTGAAGGAGTTGAATGCCCCGAAAAAAACCTCTAAAAAGAAGGACAAGGCACCCGTCGAGCAAAGCGCACACACTCTACATCTGCAGAATAAACTCCGAAATCACTTTTCCACTCACGTGCAAATCAAACACAACGAGAAAAAAGGAAAAATCGAACTCGAATATTACGGGAACGATGATCTTGGTCGTCTCTTGACCCTGCTGGGAATCGACGCAGACTGACCTCCATGAAGCCTTCCCTGCTCATGCTCTTCCTCGCTCTCGGAGGACTCCTCTGCTCTTGTAAAAAAGAAAAAACTGCAGCAGCACCGATCGTCGAATTCTCATCGGCTCCCTCCAAGATTTCTCCAGATCTCATTGATGAATTTTCTGGAAAGAAAGCCTACCAACATATCGAGGCCCTGGAAGAATTTGGCCCTCGCCCCCCAGAGTCTACGGGCTACGCCAAAAGTCTCCAGTATTTGGAGAAAACTCTCAAAGATTTTGGCTGGACCACCACCCGCCAATCTTTTCGTGGCATCACTCCCGTAGGACCCGTTAAGTTCACTAACCTACTCGCCCGTTACGGTGAATCCACTGACTGGAATCAGTCTGTCCCCTTCATCATTGGTTCCCACCTGGACACGAAGCGCTATTCGAATATTCGCTTCATGGGGTCAAATGATAGCGGTTCTTCCACTGGCGTCCTCGTCGAGATGGCACGTGTCTTCGCCACCGATCCCAGCGCAGCTCGCCAGATCGAACTCGTTTTCTTCGACGGAGAAGAGGCCATGCTACGCGACATTGATCCTCGGCGTGATGGCCTCTACGGCAGTAAATACTATGCGGCAGAACTCACGCGACGAAAAAACAAACCTCAGGCAGGCTTCGTACTTGATCTCGTAGGCGATCTCAAAGTGCCCCTCCACGTCGGACTCGACTCGACTGAGCGGCTCAAAACCCTCGCCGGAAAAGCAGTCGCTCAGCTAGGCCTAGAAAAATACGTCAAATCAGCCAGACACCCCTGCCTCGATGACCACATCCCACTGCTTCAGCGAGCCCAGCTTCCCACGCTCCATCTCATTGGTGATTTTGCCGCCATGCCTTACTGGCACACGAAGAATGACACCCTAAAAAATGTCTCCCCTAAGGCTCTCGCTAATAGCGCAAAGCTGACCTTGAAGGTCATCTCCCTTCTGACTGAATAATTTTCCTTTTCCGGGAAGACCACACCACCTGATGCACTCCATCAGCTTCATCGTTTTTGATCTCGATCTTACTCTCTGGAATTGTGACCACGGCAATGGTTTACTTTCATTCGGGCTTCGACTCAAATCCCGCTAAGAAGACCGCACGAAAAATCAGCGTAATTTGATCATATGACCCTGGAAATCTCGACCCCAGCGCTGCTTTTTCCAGCGGTCAGCTTACTGTTTCTCTCATACACGAATCGCTTTCTGCACCTCGCTGCGCTGGTCAGAAAGCTTCATGGTGATTGGCTCAATAATCACGACAACAGCCTCATGGTTCAGATCGAAAACCTGAAATCGCGCCTAGTCCTCATCCGCTGGATGCAACTTCTAGGCGCACTGAGCCTACTGCTCTGTATGGTCTCCATGCTGGCCATCCTGATGCAGTATCCACAGCCAGCCCTTTGGATTTTCTTCGCCGCCGTCCTCTTAATGGCGGGCTCACTCGCGGCACTTGTCCGAGAGGTCCTCATCTCAGGTGGAGCCCTGAAAATTCTACTCGAACAAGTCGAAGATCGCGCAAATCAATAAGCTGGTGGTGCCGGAGCTGGATAATTTTCCTGATAAGTTGGAGCCGCCGGCTGTCGGGTAATTGGAGACTGAACTTTGACATCCGCCTTAGGCACTGGGTTTTGCACTCGGTAACCATTTTTATGTAGGAGATATCCTCCCGCCGCACCTGCAGCCAGAGGCACACAAGAAGAGAGAAGACTCAGACCAGAGACAGCCATCACCAGGAGAAGCACTTTTTGTTTCATCTAAACAAACTATAGCGAAAGTGAGACGCTTCGCAATTCTGGATCTGATGGAACCGCATGGCGCCAAGTAGAATGACACCGAAGCTTTCCAATTTGAGCCATGAGGAAGCCCGTGCGGCTCTCTGCGCAAAACGGAAACAATATCGAGTATGAATGGCAAAGCGACCCCACTTACAACAGGCCTCACATGAACAGCCTGCAAGACAAACTTTTCATGCGATTTTCTCCTTATCCATCAAGCGATTAAGGCTATCATTTTTGTTGTGTCGTGTGATTCGGCATAACCAATTTTCATTATCTAAGCGGTCATTCTGACCGCATGCTCTCCGGCGCTAGCGAACTGATCATGGTACTTATGCCGCCTTGACTCCTCGTTCTCGGCGAGAGTGGAGCCTTCTACGGCACACCAACTCAGCCACTGCGGAGAAGCCTCTCTAACTCTTCGGCTGACAGACCGGACATCAGCTTCTCGAAAGCAAACAACATTTTGACTTTTCCATTGACGCCAAAATTTAAAAAAATCAAAGTTCTATTCCACATATACTATAAAAATATATGAAGCACTACAAACAAACTACACATACACCTAGAAACATGAAGATATCGAGAAGATTACTCGGATCTACCCTCTTAACAATGTTGACAGCAATGCCAGTTGTCGAAGCGGGATACCAAGTTCCTTCTAATTTCAATAGCCTTCCAAGAGCGACTTTCAGCAACCAGTCTGGAGATGACTCAGGTCGCTTAAGAACCCTGATCAGAGATAATAGGAGTACTGGTGCCATAATCACCTTCTTGAATAGCAATACACCCTATGAGCTTGGTAACATCAACCTAGAGGATAACATCCACATTCGGTTTAATGACAATGTCCATATCCTGCAGTCAGCACAAGGAAATGTGTTTCGCTTAGCGGGGGAAAACACCAGTGTTGTTGGGCGCACGAATTCCAGAGCTGTTATTGAAGCGATGAGGAGTGGCAGAATCAGATTCCGTGCTGCCCTTGCGACGAGCTTAGCGCAAAACTTTCTCATTCAATCATTAAATATCATCGAGAAGAGAACGACTTTTACCCCAATTGAAACTACTGGAACCTCAGCGAATGGAACCATTCGTAATATTACGGTCCAAGGTGAAGGCTCAACTGGTGGTTGGGGATTACTCCAAATGCAAGGCGGAAGAAATATCGATCTGATCAATCTAAATGGTTTAGGAGGCTATACTGCTCGTTTAGAGCAAAATGAACCTTTTGGAAGAAGATATGATGATATCGTCGGACGAAATCTTATTTGTCGTAATGGTCGCGCTCCGATCGCTTTGTTTCCTAATCAGCCAAATGGTTCTGTTGATTTTAGACGACTCCGTGGAAACAGGTCGGCCTTTAGTGCTGACCTTGGCGGTCGCTCCTCAAATGACTTTTCTAGCTTGAGATTAATCAATGTTCAAAATGCCTATGGGATCAGAAATGCTCAGTATCGAAATTTTAGTAACGATCAGGTCCCGAGATTGGTGCCGACTCCACTGAGAAGTAATATTATCAGTAGAGAAGGCCCCTTTGTAGATGGACCGAGTATTGGTGGCGTTAGAATTTCTCCAACAGCCGCTCGAATTGCGACTGTGAGTAATGTTCGCATCAGTAGATTCCCTCAAAGATTTTACCGCTATCGTGATTCTAATGGCACGTTACGCAATATGCCTCCGATTTTGACTTCCAGCGTTAGGGCAGAGATGGTTGCTGATAGCGAGCGTTAAACCCAAAGTTAAATCTTTTTGATAAAGTGAGAAGGGCAATTGCGCTTCTCACTTTTATTTTATCAATTTATGTAAATTTAAAATGGTGAGATCTATCTTTAGTGAAATTACCTAAAATGGAAAGAGAACTTCGCTGATGAGATCAGGGAGCCAGAAGCTTTTGTCAATGATGGTGGCAGGGGCCGGAGCGGCGATGGCTTTCTCTTCGGATGAAGCTTCTTTGGGCACCCAGGTGCGGTAAATCCGTTCCTCGATGAAAAGGTGCCGGGGTCTTTGCCGAGGTGACGGCGGGGTTGGTGCAGTCGGAAGGGCGAGTTCGATAAATTCCCCGGAGAGCTAGTGCTCAGTCAAACCTAAGATTTCGGCTTAGTGCGAAGGATATCGGAAATCTGGCAAGGCGGAGATAATCAGTGAATCGAGCATTCTCTTAGCATCGATAACGCAGCCAGATTTTCGAGAGACCAGCTGGAACCCGAACTCTTAGGTTTGACAGCGCAATAGGCCTGCAGGAGGGGTGACTTGCGCTACGCCACCTAAGGAAGCTTTGGTAGCAGTGACCATGCTCCTTGCAGAAGCTGATGGCCGTGGAGTTATGCTGGTCGAAACACGCGAGTCATTGCTCGCGCTCGGTCTGGGTATAGTGACGTCGCTTAGACATAGACGGCCATCAATGTCACGATCCCATGGGTATCCAAAACTAAGTGACCCTGCAGTTCCAGATGATGCCGAGTTCGGCCAGAGAATCGCGGTAGAGAATACGGTGTGACAACCCATGGCGCAACCAGCGAATGAAGCGAACCGTCCGCTGTATCGCCCTCGTGAAGAAGCCATTGATGTAGCTCACCTGAGTTGGCGGCTTCCTATCACCATACCGACTCCGGAGGCGAATTT
>CALGMJ010000061.1 GCA_937958875.1 uncultured Verrucomicrobiales bacterium
ACCGAGGATGTGCCCGGCATCGTGAAAGGTAATTTCTGTTTCGAGATCGCCTGAGGGGCAGATACTGAATGGGCGTTCATAGTCGCGCGTCATCCAACGATCTTTTAAATAGTCGAGCTCCCGATGATGAAAGAGGGGGTAATCCTTGATGCCAAGTTCAACACTCTGGCTGGACATAACATTGACAGAGTTATGCAGAAGAGCATCACCGAGCGCAGCAGTGCCTGGAGTGAGATAGACGGGGGCAGAGGGGTGGTCTCGCTGAGCCAAGGGCAGAGTCCCAATGTGGTCCAGATGGGAGTGAGAAATCAAAATAGCATCAGCACTGTCGAAGGCGAGTTCTTGGTAGCGAGGGATGGCATCAGGTCCTTCTTCTTTAGGGTGCATCCCGGCATCGAGAATGATGCTTTCTCCATCGAGATCTAGGGCATAAGAATTAGCTCCGATTTCTGAGCGAAGGGTAAGAGATTGAAAGGTGTAGGTTGGCACTGGGCGGGAAGGTAAGTGGTTAGGGGAAAAATCCTAACCAAATTCGAAAAAGGAATGATCTTTTAGTTGGATTGTCAGTAGTGAAAACAGGTGACAGCCCTACTCTTGCTAAGTCTGATCTAATGACGGCGACGACCTTAGGTTTATTCAGATTTTGAGGTCTGAGATAAGAAAAGAGGCTTCTCATTAAATGAGAAGCCTCTGTAAAAAGAATATTTGATCGGGGGAAATTTGAGGTTCGATCTCAGAAGCAGTTCCTAGTGTTGCGCGGTGGAACTGCTACGGAAAATATCGAACCATCAAGTTTGATTAAAGCTTACCTTTTGCCTTTTGATACTGCTTCTGCAGGGCAGCGAGCTTTTTCTCTGTGGTTTCAATTTCAGAGAGAAGTTGGTTTAACTCATCAAGTGCGCGGCGTTCCTTGGAGTTACTACCTGGCGAGCTAGTGGAGACCGGAGTGATGTTTTTCTTCTTCCAAGTTGAGATCGTTGCGGCAGTAACTTTATACTTCTTCACTGCTGCAGACTGACCACCACGCCCTTGAGCAGCGATGAAATCGAGGATTTCCTGTTTCTCTTGTGCGCTATATCGTTTTGCTTTTCCTTTAGCCATACGCTGGGAAATTATACCTCACGTGGAGTTGGTCAATGTTTTTCTGGTATGAATTGATACTTATTTTTTGAGCCATTGAGTATTCACGATAGGAGCTATTTTTACTATTTTTCAATTCAGTTTGGATACATCTGGAGCTTAATAGCAGCTGAAAATATTGAGCGCGCTCTATTTATGATGCTGAGATAGTAGGATTTTTTGAGGTGATGGGTATGTTCTTTTGTCAGTGAATGATTCGTTAGATGACTATCTGTTGGTGAAATTCAGGATAGAAGATTTCATGCAAATTTCTGAGTCATTAAAAAAGAACTGACGAGAGCAGGTGGGTGAATTTTGATGATCTTATGGACAGTTCTATGTGTATCAGGGCAAGTTATTTAGAGCATGATATTGATGCATGGAGAGTCGATTTCTCCATGCTTTTTGATGGTATCTGCCTTGTTGGCTGTAGGTGGGAGCTATTTATGAGTGTAGAGAGATAGGTTTAGCTCGAGTCGAGAATTCTTCATTTTTAAGGGAGGAGTGAGCAAGACTGGGAGATAGTGGATCATTGGCCTGATGATCGGGGCTGATGTCAGCCGAGAGAGGCAAAATCAATTCATGGAGGAAATTCAATTTTTTCTATGAATAGTCACTTTGCGCTGTGATGAGGCTCTCTTGAGTACCGGGAGTATAGAGAAATATCAGCGGCGGACTCGCACACGTCACAAAGGGATTATTTGATCTGAAGGAGGAAGCTGAGTCTGGAGAGCCGGGAGACCTCTTTATGGAAAAGTAGGAACTAGGACTCTGTCAGAACAAGCTTTAGTGGGCTTGCCTTGCTAGTATGTCGGATGGGTTGCGTTTTCGACTGATCTGAGAATCCTAATTCACAGACGCGTTTCCGCCTTTGTCCTCCGAAAATCTTCAGTGGTTTCAGCCTAATTCTTAGGCTGTGATACAGCACTAGCGCCCCTCTTCTAGGCGCTCAGCAAGCATTTCAGGGAGGCCCGCAGCGCGGATCTTTTCCTGAGTGGTCTTGATATCGTATTCAAGACGGTGAAAGGTCACGGTTGCCGTAGCGACTTCATAGATTGCGTAGCAAGCACGCCAGTCTCCATCACGAGGTTGGCCAACGGAGCCGGTATTGATAAAGTATTTTTGATCTGGCTCAAGCGTTACGCTATCACCATCGAGTTCTTTGACTCTGGTTCCACGAGAGAAAATCCGAGGAACATGGGTATGCCCATGGAAACACAGGCTCGTAAACTGATAAGAGAAGTTCGACATGGCATCGAACTTATTGGTGACGTAATTCCACGATTGAGGTTGATCGAGCGTGGAGTGAACGACGGTGAAATTTTCGACCTGACGGACCATGCGTAGCTTCCGCAGCCAGTCTTTGTGATCGTCATTGAGTTGATCACGGGTCCACTGGAGAGCTGTCGCAGCTACAGGGTTCATTGTCTCCAGACTATGAACTCCTGAGGCATCTTCATCGTGGTTCCCTTTCACCACGGGCCAACCAGCAGAGCGAACACGTTCTAGGCAGGCTACAGGGTCGGCATTATATCCTACGATGTCGCCGACACAGACGAAACTGGTGCAGCCACGCTCTTCTGCGTCGGCAAGAACTGTTTCAAGAGCTTCGAGGTTGGCGTGGATGTCTCCAAATAAGGCGATTCGCATGAGGGATAGCTTTTAGGCGGAGACATAGATTTAATGTGTCCGCCTGTGGTGTAAAGGTTAGATTGCAAACAAGAAGTTTACTTTTGCGCTTGCATCTCGCGCTGCCACTCTCCTTTGGTGATTCGTCTGCGGCGTGGATTGAGAAATGGATTGAGTTTTGCGGGCACATTGAGCTCGGCAGAAAGGCGTTGAAGGGTCTTGTCGATTTGCCCAGCGTAGAAGTGTTCCTCAGTCGTTCGGAAGCGGTAGTTATAGAGATCTCGGTAGGCTTGAGCCTTGTCTTTAAAAAGAATATCAGTGGGGATATCTGGGTTGATTCCAGGGAGCTGCTGGAGGGCAAAGTAGAGGGTGCGGAAGGTTGGATATTGAAGGTGGCGAGGATCTTGCTGGATGAGTTCGCGCGCATAGGTGAGGGCGTCATATTCACGCCCTCGGATCTGACCGAGAGTGTAAAAATAGCGCCGCTGATAGATCCCATTTTCTCCGCGATGAGCAGCTTCTTTCCAAGCTGCCGCAGCACGGGGGTAGTCTGGTCTTTTATATGGAGAGGTCCACATGCTGCCTATTTGTGACCAAAGGTAGATGTTATCAGGAAGATACTTTAGACCCTCATGGAAGAAAGCATCCCCTTTTTCAAGGTATTCGCGCTCGATGGTTTCGCGTTCTTTCGGTGAGAGTTCCTCGTCCATGCGAGCCCAGGAGGCAGCATTGTAGGCGAGATGCCAGCCGCCATGACTCCAGTAGAAGGGGTTCTTAGGGTCTAGGGAGGTGATGAGATCATAGTCGCTCTCTAGTTCATACCATTCTTGGTCTGCGAAGTGGCCATGAGCTTTTAAACTTAGAGCTACGGCGAAGGCGGAGCGGAGCCCACCCAGCACACCTGCGAGTCCGGTCTGTCCCATCCGGTTCCACTTTTCCACCGAGAGAGTCGGCGGAATGATTCCACGTTCGCGAAGCTGGTAGGTATAGTGTTTTTCAAAAGGAAGCTTCACCAGGCCGACCAGGAGGAGGGCGAGAAAAAGTAGGACCGTTTTTTTCAATGGCGGCATGGCAAATTTCCTAAAATTCCTTATCTGAGAAGGCGAACCAAGAGAGCACGGTATAAATGGCGACGTAGAAGAAGGCGAGACCGCTTACTTTCACGACATCTAGGACGAGGATTTCCTGCGCCCGCGCGGCTGCTTCCGCGATGGACTCGAATACTTGGAAATCGGGAAAAAGAAGGGAAACGAGTGTTCCTAGAATCCGTCCGGCAATGCTGGTGGTCTCCCCGAGAGTGCGGTCATCCATGAAGGCGTCGCGCGCAATTCCCTGCAAGGCCCCAATGATCCAGACGAGCACGCTGGTAGCGATGGTGAAGATGGTGGAAGTCGAGAAGGTAGAAATCAGGAGCGCGACGGCAGCGATGATGGCCGCTTTAAAAAAGTGAGCGAGAATTCCGAACTGAAGGCCCCAGCTGGGACCGTGAGCGGCAATTTCCGCTTTTTTGGCATCGATGAGATCCTGCCCCCATCCCAGCCGTGGGAGAAAATCATCCATATCCGCGAGCACACCGGCTGTGCGGTAGTGGAGGGTAGTGACGAGAAGGATATCCATGACCAGCATGGCAATGGCAATCACGATGAGCACGCCGAGTAGCTTTCCACAGAGATAGTCGAGCCGCGGGACCGGTTTGCTTAAGATCGTATAAAGGGTCCGATCTTCAATATCTCGCGGGATGAGGAGAGCAGTTGATACAATGGCAAAGAGCGAGCCGAAGAGCATCATCGTGCCTAGGCAGAGGTTCTTATGCATCTGGAGTTCCTGCTGTGGCTGGGCAGCTTCTGGGCCTTCATACCAAAAGGCATCGAAATATTGAAGACCCACAAAAAGCAGGGCAATGGGAGCGAGAAACCAGAACACCTTCATGCGCACCAGCTGAGTTACGGTGCTACGGGCGATGATGAGAATTCGCCGGAGCGAGATAAAAGAGGTCTTAGCTTGGCTCATTGGGTTTCTTCTAAAAAAAGGCTTTCTAAAGTCGTGCGAGGGTGCCCTTCAGAGAGCAGCTTACTGCCTTCTTCACTCGCGATGAGGGCGCGGATCTTCTCCAGAAGTTCCGGCGATGGCTGGTCCAAGATGAGCTCAGTCCGATCTTCGAGGGAAATGAGGTCTTCTAAGCGCCCTTGACGGACCATTTTTCCATGATGGATAATCCCGATTTGATCGCAGATTTCCTGCACTTGCTCAAGAAGGTGGGAGCAGAGAAAGACGGTAATTCCCCGTTCCTTGAGCTTGAGAATAAGGTCACGGATTTGGCGAGAACCGGTGGGGTCGACTCCCGCAGTCGGTTCATCAAGGATGACGAGGCGTGGGTCTTGTACCAGAGCCTGAGCGAGCCCGATCCGCTGAAGCATTCCTTTTGAGTAGCCACCGAGCCGCCGGTCCCGAGCGTCTTCAAGATCGACCAAGGCCAGCATTTCATTCACTCGGTCTTCCAGCTC
This sequence comes from uncultured Verrucomicrobiales bacterium, assembly GCA_937958875.1. Classification (GTDB taxonomy): domain Bacteria; phylum Verrucomicrobiota; class Verrucomicrobiia; order Verrucomicrobiales; family Akkermansiaceae; genus SW10. The sequence continues at coordinate 5,253 of CALGMJ010000061.1, forward strand.
CTTGCCTCTCATCCCACAGAGTTTTCCATAGAAGCGAATCGTTTCAGCTCCGCTCAGGTGCTTATAAAAATAAGGATTCTCGGGGAGAAAACCGACGTCGTTTCGCGAGTCGACCTTCATCGAGTCCTTACCAAAAATAGCGCAGGTTCCACTGGTGGGCGCAACGAGCCCCAGCAGAGCCTTCATCGTGGTCGACTTTCCTGACCCGTTCGGTCCGATGAGGCCATAGACCTCACCAGCTGAAATCGAGAGCGAGACCCCATCGACTGCTCTGATCGTTTTTGCTCGGAATGAAGGTTTAAATTTCTTCACCAAGTTTTTAATCTCCACCGCTAATCCGCTACTCATGCTTCGTGTAAAAAGAAACGTAGCCGAGCGATGGCTTTGTTGAAAATGAAAAGAATTTTCAATTCGATCTGAGCGGAAATTTCCTTCTGTAATTGTTAGGGAAGCACGTCCGCTAGCTTCACCACATAAGGGGCACCGCTTTTAGGAAGATGAGCTGGAGTGATGGCAGTGAGATCGATCGTTTCACCATCTAGCGACACTTTCCCGGTTGACCCCAGTAGGCTCAGGGTGGGCTGAGTTCCTTGCGGAAGATCCTTAATCGTAAATTTTCCAGACTTGGGCCAGGTCGGTAGCAGCACATGAAGATCTTTCCCTTTCTGGGTGAACCAGGCCGTCTTTACTGCATCGCCTTTCTTAGGCTCTAGCGTGACTTGAAGGATAGAGAAGCCTGTCTTGTAGCTTCCTTTTTTACGGGATGGGATATTTCCCTCGGACCATTGACTGTGGTGTTTCCATTGCTTGGTACCATAGATGGCCTCTCCATTGGTTGCCATCCAGTCGCCGACTTCTTTGAGCCGTTGTTCCATGATGACGGGGATACGGCCATCGCCGGTGGGGCCGACATCGAGGAGGAAATTCCCACCACGAGCGACGATATCGCAGAGCAGATAAATAATCTCCTCGCGATTATTATAGTCGCCGAGATTCTCGTTAATATTATAGCCGAAGGAATGCCCGATCCCGCGATTTTCTTCCCAGAGGATGCCGCGCTCATCGAATCCCGAGCCATATTCAGTCGTGAAATAATCGCCACGCTTCTTGCGAACTCTTCCCCAGCGGTCATTGATGATCACTTCTTCCTTGTTGGCGGCATTGTTAAAAAGCCAGGCCAGCATCGGTAAAGTCTGCCATTTATCGTACCCCATCCACCAGTCGCCGTCTGAGAAAATAATGGAAGGTTCATAGTCTGTGACAAGCTGCTTGAACTGCGGATACATCACTTCGTGAATATATTTATTTAGCCCTTCCTCACTGGCCTTCTTTTTTTCCAGCGCAGTGGTAGCCGCTTTGGAAAGATTTTTCCCATCAGGATCTGCTGAAGCCCCTTTCTGGAGATCGAGCTGCATTTGCTCAGTCCAGTAGGGATTAAACCAATCCCAGATCGAGTAATAGAGCCCCATTTTAAGCCCCGCTTTACGGACGGATGTTGTGAGTTCGCCCACTAGGTCTCGCCGAGGACCAGAATCGAGCGTATTCCAAGGTGTCGCAAAGCTCAGGGAAGCTTCTTCGCTGGGGAAAAGGCAGTAGCCGTCGTGATGCTTCGCCGTCAGCACGACGTATTTCGCGCCGGATTGTTTGAAAACTTCAGCCCAGTGATCGGGTTCGAAGAGCTTGCAGTGGAAATCATCCCGAAAGGATTGATAAGTCCGGTCACCGTAGACTTTCTGATGAAACTCCTGAGTGGCCTTTTGGCGTTTGCGCTTTTTCCCGGCAATACTTTCCTTCGAGTGCTGATACCATTCGGCATACTCACCAACAGGAGCCCAGGCAGGGACTGAATAAAGTCCCCAGTGAATGAAAATACCAAATTTCGCCTCCCCCCACCAAGCCGGAGTTTCGCGGGATTCGAGAGATTCCCAAGTGGGCTCATAAACCTTGTCTGCGGTAGCGAGACATGAACTCAGGGCAAGGGTCGCAAAGATCTTCTTCATGAAGGCGAGAATGAGCGCAGATTCAGCTTCTTAAAACCTGAAATTTGGACGAGGTATTATTTTAATCTTCATGACTTAAGAATGAGCTCCAAAGAAAATGGTGATAAGTGGGCTAACCAACATGACATTCACGGCGAGGTACTAGCTTAAGAGGGAGAAGTAGAAGGCTTAGTGAAATAACACTGATCGCAATCTCCACGGGGAACCTGAAGTGTTTTTTAAAAATCGGGAGGTTCTGGCGCTTCAAATTTAGGGTGATGAATCGACTCACCCGCTACGAGTTTGCGGATTTTTTCGACCAAATATGATTGTGTTTGCGGTGAATAAATCGCGACCACTTCCACATGGCAGCCATGTTTAATAGGCCAGCGCATTGAGGGATCTGAGAGCGTCAAGTTAACATTTTCGGTGACCAACGTCCTCGGAATCATTAGCCACGCTTCGGTAGGCTTTCCGCGTTTGGGGTAACAAATTCCACGTGTCACGATGACTTCTTTCTCGGTAGGGATTTTTTCCGCAAGCACTCGAGCATCTATCCATTCTCCCTTATCCAGAGGTGAATGAACAGTGGAGGTGACCCATTTAAGATCACATGTTGATCGTGCTGCCCCAGCCCCCTTATTGTCGATGACTGTCGTTGCGATTAGGCTCCCTTTTTCAATAGTTAGATAGTGATCAAATTCTGTTCGATTGTGCCCATGAATCTTTTCACCTACTGGGATTCTTAGGGAGCCAGAAAACCATTTTGCAGGAATTGCCCCGATGCTTTCAGGGAAGATCTCCTTAAGAGGAATTTTTTTCCCCAGACCAAATTCGTCTCTTTCATCTCTTCTAGCAAATCGATGAAGAGAAGAGAGAAACAAGGTTTGATCTTGAATTTTCCAGACGCCTACATAGCCCCGCCAGCAGCTACTGGCTGTTGCTTGGCGACTCAGGTTCTTAACTGCTGCAGAATTGAGTGATTCCAATGGGATCGTAGAAATTTCAACGCGATTAGACTGATATTCGAGATATTCTCTTCTCTGAGTCGTCGCGCAAAGCTTGCTTAGTCCGAGCAGTAGAATAAGGAGAGGTAAATGCATAATTTTCATGTAAATATGTAATCTTCGCTTCGATTCATCATTGGTTGAAGACTTTAAAATTACGCATTTGTTCAATTTTTTAAACGCGAGATTTCTGTATGAGGGAAAAGTCTAGAGAACAGACGGCGCAAAATCAGGGGAATCAGTGGTTTTAAAGTGGATCTCCCAAGAGACAGCTTTCACTTTAGTATGACTTTCACCTGAATCACCTCCCACTGTTGGAGTCGTATTTTTAGGCAAGGCTTGAAAGCTTTGTGAGATTTAAAGCAAAGCTGTCTCGTTTTTCTGCCATGGAGAGATGAGATTTGAGGTTAAGATTTTAGGGCTAAAAATTTGTAAAAGGCGAGAAGAGGCTGGTTAAACCGTGATAATCTGAAAGTTTCTCAGTCATCATTTCCTCAGTCATTTGAGATCATGAAGCCACTCATTGAGGTCCTCATGTGAGGAGAGATTTTCATTTCGTTTAGTAATGTTACCTAAAAAGCTATTTTTCCGAGCGTTACTCGCTCTTTTTGTGGGGACCTGTCTCATCGTCGTTTGGGCCTATCTAAATTTCCTGAGTGACCTAAAATCTTTTCGGTCAGTATATAAGGCATTCAATCTGATTTCAGAAGAGACTTCATTTCCTAAACTAGATCCATCAATGCGAGTGCAATTGTTTCCAAGCGTTCGAATTCAGTCTTGGTTTGGGCTCTTTCCAAGCCAGCTGATAATAACCGAATCGAATACATCTTAACGGAAGGGGCAGCGACAAAACTACGACCCAGCGTAAATACCTTATTGAGATTTGATTGATAGTCGACAGGGCGCGGAATGACTTCAAATTTTTCCTCCGAAAGCTCTCTGGTGTAGCTGTTAAATTTCGGAAACTTTAATGCGGCTTCAAGCTCCGTGATCGACTTGTCTAATATTTTTTCATCTTTCACTTCATACTTTATCGCATCAGAAAAATCGCCCTTCTTCTTTTTCCGTTTACGCGAAACATTTTCTTTTGACTCCACAGTGATTCGAAAAAAATGGAACCATCCATTCTCAGGGTCGATCGATTGAACAACGCGCTCAAAATCCTCAGGAATCTTGTTAACCTTCTGCAGGTAGAAGCTGTAATAAGCAGGGTTTTCAGGTTCTTCGAGGTGCAGTGCGCGCCACCTCTTCTCAAGATCACCTTCGTGCTCA
>CALGMJ010000062.1 GCA_937958875.1 uncultured Verrucomicrobiales bacterium
GATAGGCTCATTTTTCTTCTCTATGGCAGCTGATTATCGAGACCAGGGAAGAGCGAATAATGTCTTTAGTGTGGCTTACGGCGAGAAGGTATTCGTCTACGCTGAGCATGCCTTTGGTGCTCTCCTATTTATGCTCGAATCCGTGGAAGAAATTGATGAGGTGATGCAAGTATTTACCGCTCATTATTCTCCGATTCCAGCACCGACCCAGGCTCTCACGCAAGATAAGTCAGTGCCAGGCGCAGCTTCTATGGCTGCAGCAGTCGGATGCCGCGTGCGTTAGCGTTAGGGCAGCGGGGCAGTGTTTTTCTCATAATTCGTCTTATGATGATCATTCCTGATAAGCGTCATTTTTCACTCAGATCGCTCAAAGACTTGGCGGAAGTAGGCGTGTCTGGCGAAGGTAGGAACTTGTAAGAGAAGCCAGCGGCCATTACTTGATTCTTCAGACGAGATCGAAAGGTAAGTGGCATTTCTAAGAAGTGGGGCCCAACGAATGAGGTCAGCGCTGATTTCGTAAGCAGGAGTAACGTCAGTCACATTCATTCGTTGGTGGACTAGCAGGCCTGCAGGAGTGAATCGTGGAGAGAGAGCAGGGCGATCAGTTCCAATTGGGTTCGCCCCGATGGCATAGTCAAAGAAGTTACTTTGCCCATTGCCATTGGCATCTTCGGTGGGGGATAAGTCAGGATAAAGGGAGGTGAAATTAGGAGGATCGTTGACTCGAAGTTGCTGGGATCTATTCGCACAGGATCCGGGAATGGCAGGGAGACCGAGTAGATTAAGAGCGAGGTTACCGATCATGCTGTTACGAATGGGGGGATGAATGGCATTGAGTTCAGGGCGCCCCGTGCCTGGATCTCTAAAATCAGGATTAAGCTCATAGAGATCACCTCCTGCTTTCACGCCGGGGCCCCAGATATAAAACGGAATGGTATAGTTAGTTGGAATCAAAGGGTCGGTATGGGTTCTCGTCCCAAATGTTCCTCCATGATCAGTGATGACGATGAAATGGGTGGAGCCTGCCAATTCTGATGAGTCATCGATCATTTGAAAAACCTGTCCGAGGTAACCATCGACCGTGATGATTGAGTTCATATAGTTACTTCCTGGCTCGACATTCCAGTCCGATGAATGGCCTGCAGAATCAGGTAAACTAATGTGAAGCATACTGAGATCCCATAAATTGGAAGCCATTTGGTTAAGATAGAGATCGACTGATGACTCATCTCGAAAATCGAAATTAAAAACATCGATTTTGTCTCGGCCGTTATCTTCACCAACCAAATCTGGAGCCCCATTTTCAGCGTCATAACTTCCATCAAAGGTGGCAAATTTTGACTTGGTACTAAAAAGAGCGGTAGATAGGCCATGATCGTGAGCGACATCGAACATTCCTGCTTTATAACCTTGAGTATGAAGGTTTGAATTTCCTGCGTTCACGGTGAGGCCATGACCACACGGCCCTTGCACTGGGCGACTGGTGATCATAGAGGTATGATTTGGCAGGGTATTGGTGAAATGAAAATCAGTTCGAGCATTATCGGTAAAAGACCCCTCGGCTCGAAGTCGATAGAAATTAGGTAGCCGCTCAGCGCCTAGAATTGTCACAGCATCTGGGCGCATGCCATCGACAGAAACAACAATAACCCTAGCATTAAGTAATTGTCCAAGAAGGATCGGGATAAGCCAAAAGACACGCATCCAAAACTATTGTCTTAGAAGGTGGCCTTGGCAATCTACCTTTTTTTACTCCACCATATGCGAGATCAACATTGAAAGAAATCATGTCACCTATTTGCTCTACTAAAATGAGAGATAGGATCGTGAGTTAGCGGGTTTCCATTCGCGCGACGTAGTGATGTAGGAGTGTGGAGGAGACCCATCGAGGCGTATGAAAAGAATTAGCTGTCAGCGCGTGCCGATTTCCAATTTAGGAAGGCCCACTCCTATGCTCTGCCCCTCCTTAGGGGAGTTTCCAATCGTGCCGGCGTTTTTCATATTCGGCTTTAGGGAGAACGATGTAGATGGGACGTTTATCGGGGTTGATCCATGAGATCATATTTTTCAGCTTCGCTTCCGGCATCGTCGTGCAGCCAAAGGTCGCCTTACTTCCTCCGCCTCTCCAAATGTGAAAAAAGACGGCTGAGCCGGCGTTCGGCACTGCATTTGGTGGTGGATTATGCGCGACAAAGAGCTTGAGTGAATGAGCGTGATCGCCCTGCTTCATTTGGGCTTTTTTTTCCCAAGAGGCACGAGGTTCGTGTCCGATGACGAGGTGTTGATTGTAGTAGCTAGATCTTGGGTCTTCGACCCAGAGATCTCGTGAGGTGACCTGGCGATAGGCGAGACGAGGATTTTTCTTAATGGCTTTGGCATATCCCCAGGCTCCACCGATGTGAAAAATACCTGCAGGAGTGCGTCGATCACCTTCGCGTTTAAGTCGTGCACCCTTTGGGTTCGGGTGGATTCCGCGTCCCCAAGCGCTTCCACTTTTTCCAAGTCTAACACGATGAGGGCCTGATACCGGCACCCAGGCAGTGCCTTTTTTCTCATAAAGATAGAGGTTCGCGTGAGAAGAATTCCAGTTTTCGCTGATTGATACAACAGCCTGACTGCTTTGCTGAGTGAGTGCAGCTAAAGAGAGCGGGAAGGCTAAAAGGAGAGAGAGAAGTCGCTTCATTTTCTGAAAGGTAAAAGGAGAAGGTGCCGAGAGAAAGAGGGAATCTTAAAAAGACAGACAGATCGTTGCTGATAGCCAAGTGAAATGTCCGAGTTACCACCATTCCAGAGCGCATTGGAAGCAAGTTCCCGAGAGGGGATCGATAGAGTCACACCAGTCTTGAGTATGGACGTTTCACTATTGCTATTGCCATAGCTGGAGCGTGTTTTGCATTAAAATGATGAAGTCGATGGCTCGTGGAATCTTTTACTAAGATTCGATGATAGAGCGAGGCCAGTGAGCCTAATTTTTTAGAATCTGAGAGGTGTTTTTCTTTCAGGCTAGCCCCAAGAACTTTGAGTAAGAAGGAAATGGACTGGGGATTGATCCGCTTCCCAAATACTTTCTTGAAATGATTTTCGTTAATGTAAAAAAATATCATTTGATTAGCTTGACGAATTAATTTTTTAACATAAATAGGTATTAACTCCCGACATGAGATTCATGACAGAAAAAAAGATTATTCTCAGCGCTGCATTAGTTTTTCTTTCCGCTAGCTCTGTGACCGCAGCAACGGTTTCGATCACAGCTGCTAGCCTAGGAAATCCAACGCAGAGTGACCTACAGAATGGGCATACTGTGAACGACTTCGAAGGATTCCTCGGACTCTCTCTCACAATCACAGCAACAGGAAATCACGATACGAGTATATCACCCAATGTGGATGGAGGAACATTTAGAAATTCCATGCCTACTATCAATGCTAACAGTGAACCTGGGTACACATTTATATTTGACGGAAATGGTCTGCAAGAAGTGTTGGGTATTACTGTTACTAGTTCAAATAATATCTTCTCTAGAAATCTGTCAGCGACGGGATTTCAAGCACGAGAAAGAGTTCGTACGGAGGTTATTGGAGGAACTTGGGATAGCATTACGCCAAATCCAAGCGGCAATATTGGTCAGCTACAAATCAATGGTGTTGGATCTTCTAACGCGTCTATTGCAATCAATCTTCCAACAACAGCTCAAGCGGAATTTAATACGACTGGATTTTCAGCTGTAGCCAGCGGAAGTCCGGGAAGCCCAATTACTCAACTCACTTATATTTATGATTTTCCGCTGGTCACGAATGGTGGACAAGCTCCTGCTAATATTGAATCAAATCAGCCGTTTTCTTTAGAAATCGATGTTGAGGCAGTTCCAGAACCTAGCTCATCGCTCCTTCTTGCGTTAGGCTTCATATTCTTATCCCGAAGAAATCGGCCTTAGGGTCAGCTTGGAGTTCAACACACATTGCTTATTTTATAAATTTTATTTGCGGTAGGGTCCAATACACCCCGAAGTTCGCTCCGAGGTTCTTTACTTGGAGAGAAAGTCACGGATAGATGAGTCTAACGGAATGATGAACTCTCGCCAATCTTGAGCGTCCTCGAACTCGTAGCTTTCGTGTTCAAAAATGAAGAACCCGTCAAGTGGCTCACCGGATTCTGAAAAAAGGTAACCGCTCAAATCTCCGTTACCCCAATCGACGACTGCAACATACCGCTTCGCGATCTCTGGGTGTGTCTCTTGGATCCAGTCCCGGATATTAGCAGTGAGGCTCGGGATGATAGAAATAGGAACGAAGAACCAATCAGTCTCACCATCTTGCTTGGTGCCAAAACCATTAAATTCGCGGTAGAAGCTCCTAAACTCGGGAGGCATCTTGAATCCGATTTGCTTGTCGAGTGAATCGAATTCTTTCGAGCTTACTGGCTGCCCTAACTCTAGAGAATCTGGATCATCGGGATGGTCGAGTTTGTGGAACTCCGTAATCACTTGTCTCCATTCGCTCATTTCAGTTTCAAGAGCCTAATTTTACACTAAGAATCTTTCTCATTGCTAAGGAGGAATGAGGATAAGTTTAGGATACTT
>CALGMJ010000063.1 GCA_937958875.1 uncultured Verrucomicrobiales bacterium
TGTGGCAAACCTCCACTACAGCTCGAACTTTGCTTCGCAAAGAAGGGGGATCTTCATTTCTTTTGGTTTCTTAGATCGCCGCAAGCGGCGGGGAATCAGCGCCTCAGCACAGGGCGATTGATTCCCCATTTTCCTCTATGAAACACGTTCAGATCCAGGCATCTTCATGAGTTCTTTGAGCTTGGGAAGGTGCTTTTCATAAACATCTCTCGGGGTCGCTTTTTCTCGGATACAAACCGCAGCTGCCTTTCCGACAACTTCGCCCATCATACCACAGGTCCGCATGACACGTACGGGGCCCAGTCCTGTTTTACTAACACTGATATCGCGGCCTGCCATAAAGAGATTGTCGATATTCCGACTGTAAAGACAACGATATGGAGCCCAGTAAATCCCTTTGTATGTATGTGCTTTTCCACGGGTATAATCAGAGACAAATTCCTCCCCTTCAAAACCTTTCTGATAGGCCTTTTGCGGGAAATGGAGGTCGATATGCCAAGAACATGGGAAGGCTGCATCAGAGAACTCTTTTTGCTCCATAAAGTCTTTTCCGTCTAAGACCACATCACCGAGAAGTCGCCTTGATTCTCTCTTTCCGGCAATGAAGGCAGCCCAAGAAAGACGATAATTCTTATATAAACCATCGACATTTTTTAAAGCATCCCATGCACCATACATCGCTCTAAAATTGTGATCTCGAATCAATTCAATGTCTTCGATTTGATCTTGTTGGAAACCACTTTCCCAGTACCACATTCTTTCAAATTTACTGAGATCATCTTTCCCATTTTCGCGATACTTTGCCCGGCCAGGGAAGGGCTTATCAGAGAGATCAAGTGCCCATGGACAGCGAGGAAATGGCTGAGCAAACTTTCCACTCTGGTAAGACATCGTCAACGCGGTCTTGTCTTTACATTCACAGCCCAAAACTTGCTCTTTGTCCGACGCATCCAAAACACTAAAGAGATTTGAGCTCCCCATTAAAGGTTCATCCAGAGAATACTCATAATCGGCTCCCGATAGATGCCCCACCTTGGCATCTCCCGTGCAATCTGCAAAGAATTGCCCCACCAGCCTCTGCTGACGACCACTGATGGTGTCTTGAATAACAATGGCTTTGACCTTTTTTCCTCCCGCCTCCACAGACATGGCGCGATGATTCATGATCAACTTGATGCGAGGCTCCTTTTTCACTGCCTCCATTTTTAGTTCATCATCAAAGAAGGACGCGGCCTCACCATTCAAGTTTCTATCCCTCTTAATATTGGGCAAAAGCTCTTCCACAATATCGCCGATGTGGGGATAAGGCTTCTGTTTCGTATGTCCTTCAGGCCAGACCCGGACCTCGGAGCTACCATTCCCTCCCAATACTGGGCGATCCTGAATGAGAGCCACAGAAAGCCCCTGGCGCGCACCCGAAATCGCCGAACAAATACCGGCAAAACCACCTCCTACTACGACGAGGTCAAAAGCCCCTCCCTCGTCCGGCTTTTCAGGTAATCCAAGTAACTGTCTCCGAAATTGACTGAGAGCTTCCACATCATTGGAAGGCTCAAAGCTGAGATCCTTGCAGAAGAGGATCGCCTCACATCGGCCTTCGAAGCCGGTGAGATCGTGCAAGGCGATTGTGGCCTCTTCCTCTGTTTCAAACGTCCCTCCATCATGCCAATGCCACTCACTCCCTTTAGTCCCAAATGTTTCCTTTAAGGGCTTATCATCAATCAGCACCTGAAACTTTCCTGGCGATCCTGGAGCTTTCCACGGAGCGACCCAGTCTTTCGTACGAACCCAGACACGATAGGTTCCCTTTGAGGGGAATTTCACCTTTTTGACCGCATCCTTCACCGGGATTCCCAGCCCATGGGCGAGTAGGTATGGAGAGCCCATTTGATCCATTGACTGTTGGTCGAGTTCCCACCCGCCGAGATCATCAAAACCCTCAGCCTCTAGGAAAAGAAACTCCCCTGTTGCCAGCTGATTCTTTGCAAAGGCATTTTTACTCAGTAAGAGCCCGAGCATCGTCGAACTAGCAGATCCCAAAAAGAGGCGGCGGTTGATTCTTGTTTTTGTCATGGCGTAAAATAGACGTCGAACGTCGTTAGACTCACTATGTGACTACGAAATAGCAGCTTGTTTACTTTCAATTCCGCCCACCAGTGTTCAAAAGACCCCGTAAAGTAATCTCAAAGAACACTTCAGTTCTGGTCACGATTTCCTCCGAGCCTATCGCAAGAACAACGAGAAAAAAAGTCAGAATCAGCAACATCTTTTGAAGACCATTACCACCTCTCTTTTCGAGACTTCTTCGGTGTCGTTCTACTTGGCACAATGAGCTAAAGCCTCACAACACTTGTCCTCAGCCCCTCTTCCTCTTACCACAGACTCACACGCGGTCACTTTACTTTCCCTGAATCGGTGAAAGGTCCTATGAAAGCCAGCCGTTCATTGAGAAATGCGATCCTGCAAATCCTATACCCTGTTTACCCTTCTGATTGCTTGCGTCGCAGGAAATTCGTTCGCCGAGATTTCTGAGAGTGATAACACACGTGATAAGCAGCCAAATATCTTGTTCATCATGTCCGATGACCATGCCGCCCATGCGATTTCCGCCTACAAAAGCCGCCTATCCAAAGTGGCTCCGACACCTAATATCGATCGGCTCGCTAAAGAA
>CALGMJ010000064.1 GCA_937958875.1 uncultured Verrucomicrobiales bacterium
TCTGCAAGATCTAGCAGTCCATCCATATCGGTATCGTCGAGAAGTGGATTCCCTCCGTTTTCGAATTCCCTCAGATTATTAACCCCGTCACCAACACCACCATTCTCTAAGTCATCCATTGGATTCAAGGCCGTCGCCGAAGATGGATCAGTAAAAAGCTCCTCCCAGAAATCAGGCAAACCATCATTGTCTGTATCATCTGTACCCACTTCGCGCAGGATATACGCATTCACAAGCGTGTTCCCTCCAGTCGTTCCATGCCCGTAGATCGTCTGGGTGATCCCGTCTGCCACAAAAGTGCCGATCACCGACGTGCTCTCATTATGCAAAAAATCCGGTGTTTCGTTAGCATTTGCATCCCCTAGTATTGCGCTGTCTGACCATAGCTGACGACGATTTGAACCAAAGCTTCGATCGTCAGAGACAAAGAGCTGAACTCGATAGGTCCTCCCAACTGTCAGATTATTAAGCACGACTTCTTTAGGATTAACCCCATCGAAAGCAAAACTCGATAATACATTATCAAAGGCCTCATCAATTGCTCCTGGCGCATCAAAATACTGAGGGTTAGAGTTTTCTCCATTTGAACCCGTAATTGCATTTTCTGTTCCAGGCATAGGATTCCCCCCAGCTACCCGAGTGGCATCTTCAAAAGTAATATCCTCTGAGCCAATCGTAACAATTTCTTCTCCCCCTCCCCATGTCCCCGCATGAACCAGAGTCCCAGCGAGATCAATCACAGACTCATCTACGACTGATGTCGGGAGCCCCGTCCACGTAATCGGAGCTGCCATCACTGAACCAGTTGCAACAACTACTCCACCAAGGTATTTAATGCCTATTTTCATAATTAAAAAATATTGTTTGTAATGTGAGTTTTCACATTCACTAAAAAAGGAAAAACATTAAAGAAATATCTTAACAAAAAGAAAGAACCGCTATGGTAGCATCTTTCATTGGAGCAACACAAGAGAGAGAGAAAGCGTACAAAATCCTCTACGCCTAATCCTCTTTCAACACTATTTCCAACCTATGTTCACTTCAGCTTCTTGCCCGCTACGATCTTTATAGAGCACTTTTCCGTGTTTGAGGCCATACTCGTAGACCTCCTTCGTCACCTTCACATCATAGCAACAGTATTCCGCGATGTTCATGAGATGCTCGATTTCACCGGTTTTTTTATAAAGTTGCCACCATTTCAAAGCATCGAGACCATCTGCTGTTTTACTCAGCCCATCTAAACTTGCTGAAGCTACGGCATCGAGCTTCAGACGACGCCCGAGGGTCTCCTCAATGTCTAACATCATGTCACAGTTCACCGTCTGGGAAACGAGATCATAAATGGTGTAGGCTTGCAGGACCGGGTAGTCGAATTGAACATGATTATAGCCAACCACGAGATCAGCCCGAACCAGCTGGTTCACGAGATCCTCTGCCTGATCCTCTCCGTAGATGTGATATTGCCCCGTTTCCGTGGAGTAGGTCACTCCTACTGACATTCCCATTTTATCCTTATTGGATGCGCCGCCGACATCACTAAAACTCCGCTGAGTCTCGAGATCAAAGTAAACAATTCCTGCCACGAGGTGGATCTTAGGTCAGAGAGTGAACCGAGCAAGTCTCTAGCGATTTTCAAGCTGCTCAAGGAAGTCTTTCGAAAACTGCTCGCTGTATTCTCTGGCCTCAGGTCCAGCCACCAATCCGACCGACGTCATGATGAAAAAAATGAGCACGAAATAACCCACAATGCGCACTCCGGTGATAGGTTTCGACTCAACTCGATATCCAGGAATCAGATCCCAAAGCGGGGCCCCCCTTTTCTTCCCGAACCAGAAACCGAGAGCATGAGCAATGAGGATAAAAATTGGAAAATGCATCCCCATTCCCAATACCCATACTCGGAATCCCCGCATGAGCGAGCTTCCCAGCGATAGCGCCTCCCCAGTGGCATTCTTCACTTTTAAGCCTAGGAGCCACTTTCCCGGGGTCGTTTGAAATGAATGCAGTAAGGCAGCTTCGATCACAATCAGTGGTAGAAACGAGATCAACCACCGAAACAGCGTTACATCCTCTGGAGTCAGAGGAATGAACTGCCAACCAGCTAAGCGAAAAATGACCACAAGAATCAGCTGATACAGAATGACATCAAACCACCGCGCCCCCAGACGACGCCACGGGTGAAAAACCGGCTGCTTCAGAATGACTGGAATCGGTGGAGGCTCGGCGGGCGCAAACTCGCGGGCCAACAGCCCAACCTGATGAGCTTCTAACCAATCATCAGCGCCCTCATGCCAAACACGTGTGTCACGAGTGATCGTCTTCTTTTTGATCAGATCACGGATTTCATAATCTGCGAGAGGACCTTTCTTCTCCCCCTCTTCAATGTACCAAAACTGCATAACTTAAAGATTACGGAGTGATTTCGCGGGATCACGGAAGGCCGCCATAAGCGCTGGCACCAGAGCAGCCAAGAGACATAGAATCACCGCGACAACGGCGACGATGACGAAGTATCCCGGAATGATCCGCGCGGGCAACTCAGTGATGCCATGAAAGTCTGCTGGAAAGGGGTCGACCCCAAAAAGCCTGATCAATTCGACAATATTTTGGCGAAAATGGATCACTAAACGTCCTAACCCGACACCTAACAAAGCCCCGCCAATTCCAACGATGAGACCTTGATAAAGGAAGACTTTCACGATCTGCCAAGGACTGGCTCCGAGTGCTTTCATCACTCCAATCTCCTGCCGTTTCTGCACCGTCATGGTATACATCACCGCCATAATACTAAAGGCCGAGAGCAGCGTAATGAAGGAGAGGGAAAAACTCATCATGATTTTTTCGGTCTTCACAAGCTGGAATTGATGCGAATGCCTCCGCATCCAGCTGGTGACTTGCCACTCATCTCCCAACTTTTTCTGAAGAGAAATTTCGGTGAGGTCTGCCGAATTCGGCTCTGAAGTGATGATCCCAATCGACTCCACCAGGGCGTCATCCAGCCCTCTAAGCTCCTGACCGATGCCGAGCGAAACAAAAACATCTGGCCCTCGGGCTCGTTGCGCATCCTGATAAATCCCAGTGACTTTCAGTTCTTTTGGCAGGACAAAATCTTTCATTTTTTTCATCCCTTCGAGATCCGCTTTTTCTAAATCGAGTTCACGAAGCTCAGTGAGCTTGGCCGAAATCATCTCCTGAGTCCCACTCGCGTAAATATCATTTCCAGCTTCCTGCCCTTCTGGTTCACCCAGCATTTCTAATAACTCTTCGAGGAGCCCAAACTCGACCTCGCGAATACCCAGGGTATCCTCCCCATTATCGATGACGAAGTCTTGGATAAGCCGATATGCTTCGGTGACTTTCTCTGTGGGAGCGATTTCCTGATCTCCCTGGCGGGTAAACATCGAGCCGATGAGTTTCTCAAAAGGCTGGAAGCGCTCAGGATATTCATCGTAGGCGCGCCCTTTATCTTGGCTTCGATAAGCCTTCATGACCTGATCAAGATTTGAAGTGTGGAACAGGCTGACCACATCGCCGACACTTAAGCCGAGGCGGTTTGCCAGAAGCTGGGAAATCACTGCTCCTCCCTCGCCCTGAGCGGTGTCAGCGGTGCCCTTTTCTTCAATTTCATTGAGACTCTCGGCCTGAGGATCGAGTTCTACTGCTCCCTCTTGTAACATCTGCGCCAGCGCTTCTACCTGCGAGTCGCTCGCAGTATTAATGCCACGAAATTGCACTGGGCTATTCCACCCTCTGACGTCTAACAGAACGAAGCCTTCCACTAAGGCGCTGGCTCCTTCCACTTCAGGGAATTCTTTCAGGGATTTTTCCATTTCCTCCCAACGAGAAATCGCCTCCCCCTGATAAGCTGATGAAACGGTGAGATGCGGCGAAAAGCCAAGCATCATCTCTTTTAACCTCTGCTCAAAGCCCGCGTGGACCGACAGCACAACGAGCAACACCATGACACCGAAGGATACCCCTATCAGTGAAAGTAAGGTGATGACGGAAACGAATGCTCGCAGGGGATTCAAATACCGCAGGGCCAGGGTCCAACTAAATGATCTCAAGATGCGCCTCCTGTACTCCGGCGAACCTGTCCCCGCAACCCTGCATTCATTTCTGAGGGCAAGCTTCTGCCAATCCGCTCTTTTCAGACGAGAAAGCTGAGCTACGCTGGCTCCAATGATTAAGTTCCTCCACACCCGAATCCGCGTCTCTTCGCCAGAAGCATCCATCGAGTTCTACCAGAAACTTGGCTTTGAACTAGGAGAGCAGAAAAAATCCCCAGAGGGCAACGAGCTTGCTTTTATGAATCTGCCTGGAAATGACCACTTCTTGGAGCTAACTTACTCGCCCGACTTCAAGGTCGAATTCCCCGAGGATCTGATGCACACCGCAGTCGGAGTGAGCGACATCATCGAATACTGCGACAAGCTAGAAAAAGATGGCATCGAGATCTGGCCCGGCGGCTGGCGGGAGAAATTCTCTTCCGGGAAGCGTAAAATGGCTTTCGTCACAGATCCTGATGGCTACGAGGTCGAAATCCTCGAGCGATAGCCGCTCTATCATTGATAGGTGATGCACCTCCTCATCGATAATTCAAATACCCGCACCAAGCTCGCCCTCGCTCATGAGGACGGGCTTTCTTCATGGCGCGCGGTCATCCCCACCTCTGAGCTGACGAAAGAAACGCTCTCCGAGGCACTCAAAGACCAGCAGTATGAGCGTGCTACGATCTGCTCCGTCGTTCCTAAAGCGGCCGCACTTTTAAATGAGTATCTCAAGGTTCCCACCCATCAAATCACGCATCGCTCAGATTTACCGATCGTGATCGACTACCCGCGGCCGGAACAAATCGGTGCGGACCGGCTCGCAAACTCGGCCGCTGTTGCTGCCCTTTTTGGCACACCAGCAATCGTCATCGATTTCGGCACCGCGGTCACCTTTGACGTCATTTCTCAAGAGGCCAGCTACCTCGGCGGAGCCATCGCCCCTGGCACCGCTTCTCTCCGTGACTACCTCCACCGGCGCACCGCCCTACTGCCCGCGATCCAGCTGGAGGAACCTAGCTCAGCCATTGGAAAGTCGACTGAAGATGCAATGCAAGTGGGAGCCGTCATCGGCTACCGCGGTCTCATCCGTGAAATCCTGACTGAGATTCGTAAAGAGCTCGGCGGCCAACCTCACCTCGTCGCTACCGGAGGCGATGCCGCCCTGATCGCGCAAGGCCTCAGCGAGATTAAACACATTGACCGCGACCTCACTCTGAAAGGCATCGAACTTGTCGGACAAAAAAATCACTCCGCCTGAAAACAAACGTGGCCATAGCGGCCTCATTATCTAACATCTCGTCCCATGAGTGATGTCCCCTTGGCAATTGGTATCGATTTCGGCGGAACTTCCGTAAAAACGGGCGTTTTATATCGCGGAAATGTCATTGATGATGCCCCCCGAATTGATACTCAAGCATTTACCGAAGCAGACCCCCTTATTCAGGAAATCGCAAAAAGTATAGCTACCCTCCGTAAAAACCACCCAAAGATTGCCGCGATCGGGGTTGGTATGCCGGGTTTTGTGAATTTTAAAAATGGTCTCGTCCATAATCTCACCAATGTCAAAGGCTGGCGGCGCGTCTTTCTAAAAACCCGTCTGGAGGAACTCACCAAGCTACCAGTCACGGTAGAAAATGACGCGAACTGCATGACCTACGCCGAGTGGAAACGCGGAGCCGGGCGCGGTATGAATGACCTCGTCGCCCTTACTCTAGGCACGGGCGTTGGAGGCGGCATCATCGCCAACGGAAACATGGTTCGTGGAGCCCAATCTGTCGCTGGCGAACTCGGCCAAACGTCTATTCATTGGGAAGGTAAAACTGGTACTTATAACAATAAAGGCGCGCTCGAAGACTACATCGGGAACAATGAAATTGCCGCTCGGGCCGCCGAACTCTATGCCGCTGCTGGGAAAGAAAGACTCGTGGAGGAGTGTTCCCCCGCTCGGCTCGCAAAGGATGCCACCTTCGGCGATGAAGTCGCCATCTCAGTCTGGGAAGATGTCGCCGAAAAGCTCGCCACGGCCCTAATGAACTGCTGCTACTTGCTGAATCCAGAAGGCATCATTATCGGTGGTGGGGTGGCGAAAGCTGGCTCCATTCTCTTTGCTCCACTTGACCATAAACTTCGGGCTCAGCTTGGCCGCCCCTTTAGCGAAAATCTCCGCATTCTACCAGCCCGCTTTGGCAATGAAGCAGGCATCGTCGGAGCTGCCACTCTCGCTCTCGAAGAAGCTGGTTTCTGCGTCGATGATTAACCTTTAGAGATCCAACTCCACCCAGCTTCGACAGCCGCCATATTTTTTCGCGTAGGCAAAAGTGATGGGCTCAGCGAGTTTCTCCACCTCCACGTAGGCCACATGGATACTGCCTGAACTCATCCCTTTCCCTTCCCAGAAAAAGCGCTCACGGATGACATCCTCTTTCCAAATGTGCTGGTCATTCAGAGCTGCCACCTCTTCCCAATCGGTCAGCGTCACGGCCTTGATCACCTTGACCCTTGAGGTAATCACCACCTCTTCACCGATTTCCCACTCCGGCTTCGCCGTCACTCCAGGAATGGTCACAAATTCTCCCTGAGCGTGAAAGCGCGTGGGAAAGAGCACAAATTCCTCGTGAGCAAAGGAAAACCCTTCTCGCCCTTCATGAATCCCTCCTTTTCGTAAAATTAGCGACTGCCGACCTTCTTCCAGAGCCTGGCAAATGACGTCCCATTCCTTAAACGCGATCATGTGCAAAGCTTAAATCTAATCAACCCAATGCCGAACACAATTTCGGCCCAAAATAGGATAAAAGGATTTTGGGTTTTAAATTCCAGCATTTGAGCCTTTCATCCCCCCGTGAGCGAAATCTCCACCAAGATCTTACCCCTCGGCGATCTCACCCTACGTGAGGGCGGCCGTATCCCACAGGCTCAGCTCGCCTACGCCACCTGGGGCACCCTGAACGAGGATCAATCGAATGCGATCCTCCTTTTCCACGCTCTTTCCGGAGCTCACCACGCCTCTGGATACCATCCAGAAGCACCGGAGGGCTGTGATCTCTGGACGGAAGAACTCCATCAAGGATGGTGGGACTCCATGCTCGGCCCCGGAAAAGCCATCGATACCGACCGCTTTTTTGTCATCTGTGCAAACTATCTCGGCGGCTGCTATGGCTCCAGCGGCCCGACTTCCATCAACCCAGAAACAGGCAAACCATTTGGCTCCAGCTTCCCCCACCTCAATGCCTCCGACTTGGTCGACGCCCAGATCCCGCTGCTCGACCACTTCGGCATTCAAAAGCTTCACTCAGCCATAGGCCCTTCCGTTGGCGGGCTTCTTACCGTCACCTTCGCGACTCGTCACCCTGACCGGGTCAGCAATGTCATCCCTATCGCGACTGGCTTTAAAACCACCGTCCTGAATCGCCTCATTCTCTTCGAGCAGATTCTCGCGATTGAAAATGACGCTCACTTTAATGGTGGCGATTACTACGATGGGGAAAGTCCCCGCATCGGGCTCGCCCTAGCCCGGATGATCTCGCACAAAACCTTCGTCCACCTCGACACCTTCGAACGCCGAGCCCGTCAACAACTGGTAAAAGAGGAGGAAATGCTCTCCTGGTTCCAAGTCCGTGACACCTTCCAGAGCTACATGCTCCATCAGGGGAAAAAATTTACCGAACGCTTCGATGCCAATACCTATCTCCGTATCATCGATATGTGGTCGCGCTACTCTGCCGTCATCGAAGGGGAAGCTGACTCTCCGAGAGACCTCTTCTCTCGCTGTGCAGAGGCCGGCCATCGCTTCCTCATCTTCTCCATCGATTCCGATTTCTGCTTCTACCCTGAAGAGCAAGCAGAGCTAGTCAAACACCTTGAAGAGGCCGAAGTCTCAACCATGCACATCACAGTGCACTCCAGTAAAGGACATGACTCATTCTTACTCGAGCCAGAGCTTTATACTCCTCATATCCGAGAGCTTCTTGCCGATTAGGTGCCAAGAACCCCCCGCATTTTCTAGGCACCAAATCAACATATTGCTTATTTAGTGCCACAAATCAAATTCACAACTTCGGCACCAAATCGACATTTCTCTTTTTTAGTGCCGAAATTCGTGTTAATTTTTTCGGCACCAAATCAACAAAATGCTTCACGAATCCTATATTGGTCGTCGCGATGACCGGGACGATTTTCAGAAATTGCTAGAAACTCGCGCCGCCAAGCTAGCGACCTGCCAAGGCCGGAGACGGATTGGTAAGAGTCGTTTCATCCGTGAATGCTCTCAGAAAGCAGCGCACTTCATTTCCATTTCTGGTCTCGCCCCACACGGTGATATTTCAAAAGCAGATCAGCTAAAAAACTTCGCCCAAGAAACAGCGAAGCAAACTGGCTTTCCGGAAACGCATCCAAAGTCTTGGCCCGAGGCATTTACGAATCTCGAAAAATTCCTCCCACCGCGAGGGAAGCTCGTGCTCCTTTTCGATGAAATTTCTTGGATGGCTCAGGGTGATAAAAATTTCCCCGGTCATCTCAAGAATGCCTGGGATGACCTTTACTCACATCGCAAAGACCTCGTCCTTATTCTATGCGGTTCGGTCTCATCATGGATCGAACAGAACATTTTAAGAAACACCGGTTTTGTTGGCCGCTGTTCTTGGCACTTTCACCTCCAGCCACTCCCCCTTCATGAGAGCTTACGCTTTTTCGAAAAAAAGGGAGAAGCTCTCAGTCTCAATGAAAAGCTGGATCTCATTGCCGTCACTGGTGGAGTGCCGGGCTACCTGCGCGAAATAAACCCGAAGCGCTCCGCGGAAGAAGAAATCACCCGACTCTGCTTCCACGCTGGCGGGATGCTGTTTCATGAATTTGAACGCATTTTTCATGACATCTTTTTAAAGCGAGCCGAAAGCTATCGTAACATCGTAGCCACTCTAGTCGAAGGGCCTAAGACCGTCCAACAAGTCAGCAAAGCGCTCGAACGAAAGCGTGGAGGAAGCCTTGCCGCAGCACTCGAAGAACTCGAACAGGCTGGCTTCATCTCGAAAGACACCTCCTTTAACCCGGAGACTGGGAAATCCTACGCCCGCAGTATTCGCTTTCGCCTTTCTGATAACTACCTGCGCTTTTATCTCAAATATGTCGAACCACAGCGTGAGCGGATTCGGAAAGGACTCTATCGTAATAAATCTCTCGAAAGCCTCGAAGCCTGGCCCACCATCATGGGCTTCCAGTTTGAAAACACCATCCTCAACACCCTGCCGAAACTCTATCAAACCCTCGGGCTCGACCAGCTCACCATCCTGAATGCAGGCCCTTACACTCAGACGAAAACGCAACGTCGTCAGGGATGTCAGATCGACCTTCTTATCCGCACAAAGTCAGCGGTCTATCTCGTTGAAATCAAACGGCGAAAACATCTCACCGGTAGCGTCATCGCCGAGGTTCAGGAAAAAGCCCGACGTCTGAAGCTCCCGAAAACTATCTCTCTACGCACCGTGCTCGTCTACGCCGGAGAACTGGCAGGAGAAATTCCAGAGAGCGATTACTTTGATGCACTCGTTCCGGTAGAAGATCTACTCACGGAGTAGCCACCGCCCCTTGACTGGCCCCGGCCGCCATCCTTCATCCTCTTGAATAATTTCCCGTGCGGTGATTTTTGACCCCAAGTTGATATCAACCATCCAGGGGCGGCACCCCTGCATAAAGGCTCCCGTATTAATCATGAGGTAGCCGTCTTTTTCCCAAATGCCAGGTCGATGAAAATGCCCACACACGAGGACCTTCGCGCCTTCACCCGAATGCTTTAAAAAATGGAGCCCTTGCTCACCCATCCCCTGCCAGACGCGAATCATTTCAAAGGTCCGACTCGGCGGCCAGAGCGCGGTCACAAAAAAATTAAATGGCGGCGGGAGCTTCGGCATCGGCCGGGGCTGAATGGTATTTGCAATCTCCAAAGCACGCTCCACACAAGCCTCAGCGAGGTGACTCTTAGGCGCATACTTCGAGACTATGCTATCCACTGCATCCCGATATGCGGGCATCTCTCGAGACCATGGGGTGGCGTCATCATAGACCGCATCACCATGCGTCACGAGAACTTTGCGATTTGCGAGCCATGAAACTCCAACTCCAGTTTGGGGATCATGATTCCCCCGCAGATGTTCATAACTCAGCTCTCTCTCATCGAGAACATTCCGAAGTTCATCGTACATCCCTTGAGCAAAACGAAAGCGCTCCCCCTTAGTCCGCTCCTGCCAGATATCTCCTGCCAGAATCAAGTGATCTACCTCCTCAAAAAGAGGGTTTAATTTTTCAACCACATCGATTCGGGAAGCAGAGTGCCCAAGATGCAGGTCTGACAAAATACGAATTCTCACTCTTCTCGCTGGCGCACGGCTTCATAGAGACAGATCCCAGCCGAAACGCTGACATTGAGGCAGTCTACTTTTCCTTTCATCGGAAACTGGATCAAGAAATCACATTCCTCTTCAGTCAGACGACGCATCCCCTCACCTTCTCGCCCCATCACTATCGCGACCGGACCTTTAAAATCTGTTTCATACAGCGACTGCGTCGCCTGATCAGAAGTCCCTACAATCCAAACCCCGCGTTCCTTTAAATTTCTCATCGTCCGCGCCAGATTCGTCACTTTAACAAAAGGCACACTCTCAGCCGCTCCCACCGCAACCCGGCGCACCGTATCAGTGAGCCCGACTGCTTTATCCTTAGGCGCGATCACCGCATCCACGCCCGCTCCGTCTGCCGTCCGCAAAATCGCCCCCAGATTATTAGGGTCCTGCACGCAATCGAGGATCAACAAGAGCGGAGCTTCCACTGAGTCTAAAATATCCTCCAAATCTCCCTCATTACGGGGTTTTGCCTCCCGCCCTCCACTATGGCGATTTTCTCTCGCCTCACCAGCTCTCTTGCGCATGCCTCTAGCTATACCTTGTTCGCAAACAACTCAAGCTCACCCTCTCCTGAACACATCACTCGAAAAAAAGAATCTCTTCGGAGCGTAACTACTCCTTATGCCCTGGGTCTTGCTTTTCCTCATCGCCATTTCTTCTGTCTGGGCAAGGGATGGCGCCATGATTTACGCCGAGCATTGTGCTTCCTGCCATGGAGACCAGGGAGAAGGTGTAGCCGGAGAATATGAGGAGACTCTCACGGGAAAAAAATCGCTCAAGGCTCTCGCAAAATACATTCACAAAACCATGCCCGAGGATAACGAAGACGCCGTCGTCGATGAAGATTCCCTCGCGGTCGCAAAGTATATTCAAGAGGCTTTCTATTCACCGGAAGCTCAGGCTCGCCTGAACCCAATCCGCAAGTCACTCCTTCGCCGCACCCAACACCAACATCGTCACGCTCTTGCCGATCTCGTAGCAGACTTTCGCTGGCGCCCTTTTTTCAAAAAAGAATCCGGCCTGACGACGCGCTATTTCAATAAAGAGAAGATGAATAATCGGAAGCAAGAGCTTCTGGTGCGCACCGAGCCCACTATCTCCTTCGACCTCACCACGGAGGATATTAAAGACCTGACTCCAGAGGGATTTTCGATTTTCTGGCAAGGCTCACTCATCCCGCCAGAGACTGGAATCTATCACTTCCGAGTTCGCACGCCTAACGGGGCTCGCCTCTGGATTAACGCTCTTGAAAACAAATCTCTCCCACTCATCGACGCCTGGGTCTCGTCCGCTAATCAAATGCGCGAAAGCTCAGCTCAGATTTTCCTCCTGGGAGGCCACGCAGTCCCCATCAGGCTCGACTATATCTCCTTCAAAGAGAAGAAATCCTCGATCGTCCTTGAATGGAAACCTCCTCATGGCACCTGGGAGAAAATACCTCAAAGACAGCTAAATCCCGCCCATTCACCACAGGTCGCGATCGTCAGCACGCCATTCCCCCCCGATGACGCCTCCCTCGGCTACGAACGCGGCGCTACCATTTCTAAAGCATGGAAAGAATCCGTCACCCAAGCGGCCCTTGAATTGACGGATCAAATTTTAGGAGACCTTCTTCAACTCGCTGAAGTCAAAAAGAATGATGCTGATGCTGCCAAGAAAATCGAAGCCTTCTGCACCACTTTTGCCGAACGGGCCTTTGGACGTCCATTGAGTGAAAAACAGAGACAGACCTATATCAAAGAACACTTTCTAACCCACCCCAAAAGGCCTGAAAAAGCCGCCAAAACATCGCTCCTCCTCACCCTCACTTCCCCCTATTTTCTCTATCCCGAGCTCAACAGAAATGCGGAAGGACAAGCGGATGCATACACCTATATTTCTCGCCTCGCGCTTACCCTCTGGGACTCCCTCCCAGATCCGCAGCTTATCGACGCGGCGAAACATGACTACTTTAAGCACGAGGAAAATTTTCAATCACACCTCGACCGCATGCTGAAAGACCCAAGAGCGAAGCATAAAATGAAACGCTTTTTCTTTCACTGGCTACATCTTGCTGAGAAATCAGAACTTAATAAAGACTCGAAGATTTTCCCCGACTTCAACGAACAGATTGTCGCTGACCTCCGGGCGTCCTTTTCAGACTTTTGCGAATCAATCCTTTGGTCTGAGCCATCGGACTATCGTCAGCTTTTCCTATCTCAAAACGTTCCACTTTCTCCACGACTGAAAAAGTTTTACCCGAAACCTCAGTTCTCTGCGGGCCTATTCACTCATCCATATGTGCTAAGTACCTTCTCCTACCATCGGCAGACCTCGCCGATTCATCGTGGGGTCTATCTCTCACGAAACGTGCTTGGAAGATTTCTCAAGCCTCCTCCAGAAGCCATCGCATTTAAAGATTCCGATTTCCACCCCCACCTCACCATGAGGGAAAAGGTCACCGAACTGACAAAAGCGACGAGCTGTATGACCTGTCACTCCATCATCAACCCCATCGGCTTTGGACTCGAAAACTATGATGCGGTCGGACGTTTCCGTACCCACGAAGGGAAAAAACCTATTAATACCGTGAGTCAATATCCCACCCCCACGGATGAGATCGTCGAGATTAAGGGCCCTAAAGACCTCGCCCACCAGGCGCTCTACTCACCCGAAGCACATCAAGCCTTCATTAAACATCTCTTCCACCATCTCGCGCAGCAGCCCGTCAATGCCTATGGCTCAAACAAGATGCGCCAGCTTCACGAGCAGTTCAAAAGTAAGCAATTCCACATTCAAAAACTCATGCGTGAAATCGCCCGCACCAGCCTTCAGAACTAGACGCAAGATCATTCCTTCGAGCCCCGTATTCCTAAGGATGAATGCACGACGTCAGTTTCTCAAAAAACTAGGCATCTCTACCGCAGCTCTGCCTTTTTTAAACGGACTTCCTAGCTTCGCGGCAGAACCTGAGCAGCAGAAGCAACGTCTCATTATCATGTTCTCACCGAATGGGACGGTGCCTGACCGATTTTGGCCAACCGACCCAACGGACCCGAGTTCATCACCCATTCTAGCGCCGCTCGCACCTTTTCGTGACCAGATGACAGTCATCAAAGGAATTTCAAATCAGGTCGGTGGTGATGGAGACCGCCATATGAGAGGGATGTCCTGCCTCCTCACCGGTTCAAGGCTACACCCAGGAAATATTCAGGGCGGCTCAGACACTCCGGCAGGCTGGGCGTCCTCCCTTTCAATTGACCAAGAGATCAAAAACTTCCTGCAGAAAAATCCTACCACCCGCACCCGTTTTGGCTCTCTTGAAATCGGAGTAGCGGTGCCCGATCGGGCCGACCCTTGGACTCGTATGTCCTACGCCGGCT
Organism: uncultured Verrucomicrobiales bacterium; assembly: GCA_937958875.1. Lineage (GTDB taxonomy): Bacteria > Verrucomicrobiota > Verrucomicrobiia > Verrucomicrobiales > Akkermansiaceae > SW10. The sequence goes on from CALGMJ010000064.1 coordinate 13,807, forward strand.
CAAATCAGCCACTCGCCCCGCTCCATGATCCATACCAGATGTTCAAAAAGCTCTACGGACAGGCTAAGAACCGCGAAGCTCTCGCGTCTGTCTTAGACCCGCTACGGTCTGATCTTAAGAAAGCAGCCCAGCTAGTCGCCACGGAAGATCGTCAACTACTCGAACAGCATCTCGATCTCGTCCGAGATTTAGAACAGGAGATTTCACTCACCTCAGACGAACTCTCACATCCCGAGCCTGAACTAGATCCTCACATCGAACTCATCAATGACAACACCCCACAGCTTGCGCGGATGCAGATGGACCTCCTCGTCAATGCGCTCGCTAATGACATGACTCGGGTCTCCACCCTACAGTTCATGCGTTCTGTCGGACAAGCTCGCATGCGTTGGTTAGGCATTGATCAAGGACATCACCATATTTCACACCAGCCAGATAAAGATCAGGATGCCCAGCAGCAGTTAGAAAAAATCAACATCTGGTTCGCAAAACAGCTTACATATCTGGCAAAGAGACTACAGGACACCCCAGACCCTGCCATCGGCGGTAATCTGCTTCAAAATACGACCATCGTCTGGTTAAACGAACTTGGAAAAGGTAACAGTCACACTTTAGATGATTTACCTATCGTGCTTTTGGGAAGTCGAGCAAACCTCCCTGCAAGCTATCATGTCCTCAAACAGAAAACTTCCCACAACCGTCTTCTAATTTCTCTAGCACATTCCTTCGGCCATCACCTCTCTCACTTTGGAGAAAAACAACTCTCTCAAGGTGGTCCTCTGACCTTCGCCTAATTCTTTTTCTACATCACATCTCAATCCCCCCTGATGGATTACCTTAGAGGGTAATCATCTGCTACTGCTTTTTCCGATGAAACATTCCATGACCATTATCGCCAGCCTCCTTACATCTGTAATGTCATGGTCGAATCCTATCCAGAATCAGAAACCTGATTTTCTTGAGTCTCAATCACCAGCCTCCCCCCTTTCTGAAGATTCAAAAAAAAATGTGACGCGTATCAAAGACATGATCGCCAAACGTACGGCGGCCCGTACTAGGAAGAGGAAACAGCAAGCCCTTCAGGAGGCAAGAAATGGGAACCATATTATCGTGCCTCCGGAAGCCTGCGAGGCGCGTCCCATGAATGAAAACTTGAGCTATGAAATCGAAGCTAAAGATTTCCCTTTAGGAAAGGGCTACTTTATTGAGGGCGGTTTTAAAAACACCCACATGCTCGCACTAGCAAATGGCGTAAGATCAGCACAGACAAGCATCATTTTCCCTTACCCCAGCGATCAGTATACCATCAAAATTTTGTCCGTTGCTGAAGATGATGGCCACACGTTTCAGGAAGTTCTTCTCAATGATGAAGTCATCATTGAACACATAGTCCCCATTACCACTAAACACTGGAAAAGTATGGGACCAGAATATCACTGCAGCTCAGATGTGGTCGAAATCAAAAAAGGTGACATCCTTACGATCCGATCGACAACCCCGAAAGATCAAAAAACGAATCTTACTCGTGCCCGCTGTCAGGGAATCCACGTCACTCCTTTTGTATCGAAACCACGTGGAAAAGCGTTACCTGCGGCGGTCTCTACTAGCAAGACCAGCAAGACAGATCAGAAACTCCCTGCCTCTTCAAACCCAATCCCTGAAAAACACGGCGTCGTAAAAGCGCAGCGGTCTGAAAAACACACTCGGAATAGCGATGGTTCATATCCTATTCTATCTACTGATTTCCCCCTCGGGGACTGCCTTTTGAACTATAAAGCGCGTTGGATCGGCATGAAACCTGGGTTCGGCTCCGTTGAAACCAGCGTTTACTTCCCCTACGCGACTAGAAAGTATAAGCTTAGTTTTACCCCAGTCGCAGAAAGCAGAGGCCAAGTACAGCACGAGATTTTTATTAATGGCGTGCCTATTTTAAAAACAACTGCCCCCAAAGCACGGCATGAAAATTACGTGCAAGCCAGCAAACCAGTCTCAACGATCACTAAGATTAAAATCAGCCGAGGGGACTTAATTACGGTGAAATCGAAGATCGTCTCCCTCACTGCTTCAAAGCAGTGCTACGGCTACTGGGAAAGCATCAACTTTTCTCGTTAATTTTTTGTTCCATGCAAAAACAGCCATTGGCAAACGCATGGGAAAATACGTAGTTTACTACATCGATCATTTTCCCATAACACATGAAACTACGCTACCTGCCTTACCTGTTACCGATCCCACTCATTGCTTCCCCAAAGTCGATTGCACCTACGATGATTTTCGAGGAAATCGATGGAGTCCTCACTGTCGAGGCTGAACACTTCCGAAGCCAAACGCTCACTGAAAAGAGAGCTTGGCACATTGTCACGACCGATCAGGAACCAGGTATCACCCCTGATGGCGACCCCAATCACGCGGCCACCGCATCCGGCGGAGCCTACCTCGAAATTTTACCAGACACCCGCCGCAGCCATGGCGATAAGCTTATTCAGGGCGAAAATTTCACCAATAAACCCGGTGAAATGGCTGTCCTGACCTATAAGGCCTACTTCCATAACGCAGGTCGCTACTATTGCTGGGTCCGCACCCATTCTACAAATACAGAGGATAATGGCATCCACCTAGGGATCGATGGCACCTGGCCTGAATCCGGTGCACGAATGCAGTGGACCGCTAAGAATAAATGGCATTGGGATAGTAAGCAACGCACCCAGAAAAAACACACCGGCGTTTTCGGTAAAATCTGGATCGAGGTAGACAAACCAGGTCTTCACAACATCCACTTTTCCATGCGAGAAGACGGGTTCGAGTTTGACCAATTCGTCCTCACGAAGGAGAAGCCAAATCCTGAGAACCCACCAAAAAGCGAAATTTTAAAGACCCCGCCGAAGAAACTCGCCAAGGCTCCGAGCTTAAAGATGGATGCATTTCAATTTAATGCAGACCACGGCTACTACATGGATCAGGATAAATGGCTCGCAGTCCATCCCGATCAAAAAACCGCGCATACCACGACATCCTTCCCTCACCCATCCGGCCGCTATGATCTCTCTCTCCTCGCGGTAGGTGAAAATGACGGCATGGCCCCACATGAGGTCCTCATCAATGATGTCTCTGTCTTAAAATTTTCCACTCCTCTCGCGGAGAAAAAATTCGATGCCTCGCCCCGCTTTCACGGAACGGTCAAAAACATCGAAATCAACCTCGGAGACGTCATCGTCATCAAGTCTGCCGTTCACTCGGCCGATGGTAAGGAATACTCACGTGCTCGTTTCGCCGGACTCACCTTCACTCCGGCAGATGCAGCTACCATCGCAAAACAGAAGCCTCTTCAGAAAAAAGCAACGGCTAAAAAGAAGCTCCCAGATCTTCAGGAGCCACGTTTCGCAGATGGCGATGGCAGCATCGAGATCACCGGAGCTCTCACTCAATGGCAGCCGATCAATCTCACTCTCGATGGCCCCTTCGCACACGAACTCGATAACAAGCCGAACCCATTTCGAGATCATAATTTCTTAGTCGTCTTTAGCCATTCTTCAGGCTCCCCCACCTACACCGTCCCAGGCTACTTCGCCGCAGATGGAAATGCGGCGGAAACATCAGCAACTTCAGGGACGAAATGGCGAGCCCATGTTTCCCCAGACAAACCTGGCACTTGGACTTACCACACCCTCTTTGGCCACGCAGATGACATTGCGAAGGCTAAACTTGCCGGAACTCCGTATACTCCGCACCCAGCTTACAGCCAGAGCGGATCTTTCGAAGTCAAGGCAGCCCCTTCAGATGCTCCTGGTTTCTACGGCGAAGGACGTCTCACCTACGTGGGAAAACACATCCCTCAACTCTCAGGCTCGAAGCGTTTTTTCCTGAAAGCAGGAGCCGATGCTCCCGAGACTCTTCTCGCCTACAAGGACTTCGATGGCACCATCAACCATAAGAAAAACCTCAAACTCAAAACCTGGGGACCTCACATCAAGGACTGGAAAGAGGGCGATCCCACCTGGAAAGACGGGAAAGGCAAAGGTCTCATCGGAGCACTTAATTACCTCGCGGGAAAAGGCATGAACGCCTTCTCCTTCCTCCCCTATAACGCTGGTGGCGATGGTGACAACGTCTGGCCCTTCGTCTCTCGTAATGACAAGTTCCACTACGATTGCTCGAAGCTCGACCAATGGAACATCGTCTTCGATCACGCGCAAAAGCTCGGCCTTTTCCTCCATTTCAAGCTCCAAGAGACAGAGATGGACGACAACAATCGCGGCCATAATAACAGCAATAAGATTAAAATCAGGAACGTTCCTACTTCCCTTGATAACGGCGACCTCGGCCCAGAGCGGAAACTCTACCTTCGTGAACTGGTAGCCCGCTTCGGTCACCACCTCGCTCTCAACTGGAACATCGGAGAAGAGAATACTCAAACCACGAAACAGCAGCTTGATATGGCGAATGAGCTTCGCCGTCTTGATCCTTACGATCACCATCTCGTCATTCATACCTATCCTGACCAACAGGATAATGTCTATCGCCCGCTTCTCGGCACTAAGGCCTTCACCGGAGCTTCCCTGCAGAACTCCCACCTTAAAGACTGCCACTGGCAAGTCGTGAAGTGGAATCGTGAGTCCGCGAAAGCTGGAAAACCATGGGGCGTCGCCTTCGACGAACCCGGAAATGCGAGCCACGGCATGCCTGCAGACCCCGACTACCCGGGAATGCCGAAGGACTACAAAGGCGCAACTGTGGATGAAACCCGTAAACACGTGCTCTGGGGCTCCCTCATGGCTGGCGGCTGGGGTGTCGAATACTACTTCGGCTATAAACTCCCTCAGAGTGATCTGAACTGCGAAGACTGGCGCTCTCGTGACCAATCATGGGACTATGCTAAAATCGCCCTCGATTTCTTCCGCAATGAAAACGTCCCCTTCTGGGAAATGGCTTCAGCTGATGAGATGATCGGAAACCCGAAGCATCAAAACTTCGGCTACTGTCTTGCGAAAAAAGGCTACTACGTCGTTTACCTCGATGGATCTCGCTCCGTCGTCCTGACTCCGCATAAGGGCGATCAGCCAAATGACATCCAGTGGTTTAATCCCCGCACCGGTGAGAAAGGCCCGCGTGGAAAGCTTGGCACCTTTAAGATCGAAGCTCCTACGAAAGACGACTGGGTCGCGATCATCCAGTAGCTCATGACGGTCACCTAACACAGCTTATCAAACCTGCTGGGGGGCACATTCCCTAGCAGGTTTTTTTAGGCTTACCGCCCAGCAGATCAACCATCTGTAAGTCATGGTCTGCAAGCTGCTTCTAGCATTTAAGAAACCCGAACTAAAAAAAGCTCCCCTTCCTTCTGGAAACCCTTGCGCGGGCTCGGCAGCGGACCTATTTCTTCATCACTAAAACTTTCACCCTTATCCCATTTAGCTATACCATGTCAGAATACGCCAAAGGTCTCGAAGGAGTCACCGCCAATGAATCCGCCCTCTCTAAAGTCGAAGGCCAGGAGGGACTCCTCTCCTATCTGGGCTACTCAATCAATGATCTGGTAGAAAATTGTTCTTTCGAGGAAGTCACCCACCTCCTCCACCGTGGCAAGCTTCCCTCCGCCTCTGAACTTGCAGCCTTTGAAAAGGAACTTCGTAGCCAACGCCAGCTTCCTCAAGGTGTCATCGATTTCCTCAAGGCCGCACCGAAGGACGCTAACCCCATGGATGTCCTCCGCACTGCTGTCTCCATGCTCGGGCTCCATGACTCTCGTGCTAAAATCGGTGAGCCAGACCAGGATGCAAACCGTGAGGTTGCCATCTCACTTGTGGCACAGTCTCCTATCATCGTAGCCTACTACCACCGTGCTCGTCAGGGACTCGACCTCCCACCCGTCCGGGATGACCTTTCAGAAGCAGGCCACTTCCTCTACCTCATGAGTGGCGAAGAGCCCTCAGAAGCAGCGACCAAGACCCTCGACATCGCTTATACTCTTCATGCCGACCATGGCATGAATGCATCGACCTTCTCCGCCCGCGTCACCATCGCTACCCTTTCTGACTTCTACTCCGCGATGACTTCCGCCATTGGAACACTCAAAGGACCTCTCCACGGTGGGGCGAATGAGGGCGTCATCAAGATGCTCCAAGAAATCGGAGATCTCGAAAGTGTCGATGCCTACGTTGAAGACTGCCTCACTCATAAAAAGAAGATCATGGGAATTGGCCACCGCGTTTACAAGGTGCTCGACCCTCGTGCCCCTCACCTTCAGAAGATGGCCATTAAGCTCACCGAAGAACTCGGCGAAACGAAGTGGATCGATATGTCTGAGCGCATCGCTACTATCATGCGTGAGCGTAAGGGCCTAAACGCAAACGTCGATTTCTACTCCGCCACCGTTTACTACTCACTCGATATCCCGACGGATCTCTTCACGCCGATCTTCGCCATTGCCCGCATGTCTGGCTGGACGGCACAGGTGCTTGAACAGCTAGAAGATAACCGCCTTTACCGCCCACTGACGAAATACGTTGGCCCCGCGGAACTATCTCCCGTTCCTGCGATTTCCGAACGCTAGGAAACAAAATCCGTCTCCTTTTAAAAAATCAGGACCGAGTTCAGCTCGGTCCTTTTTTTTGCGCAGATCACTCGCCCTCTGGCGGAGCTGAAATGAAAACCCAGTAATGTTTATACACTGACTGAGGATCATAGAAATGGCCGACTCCATAAAAAATATTCCCGGCATAAAAGGAATCTCTCCCAAGAATATGGGCCTGGTGAGGACGCGAGTTAATAAACGCATAAACCGCTTCCTTCGCCGTCTTGGGACCAGATAAGATGGACTCGACATAGTTAAGACGACGCGACCTCGTCCATGACTTGGGCAAAGAGTATCCCGCCCTTTTAACATAGTAGTTCGGCCCATTCCCACTGGGATCGACGTGTGAGAAATAACGGCGCTTTGCCATATCCTTCGCCTTTGCACGCGCCACCCGGTGCAGGCGAGAATCAAAGATCATCTTCTTTCGTCGCTGTTTAGGATGAGCCCTTAAGAGACCCGCTACTCTCTTCTCCATGGCCTGGCCACCATCGCTGGATCTTAGCTTCGGGGCTGGCAGGCGGCTAGGAGTTGTATCAATACCATCGATACTCGACCGAGAGCCTCCCCCACAACTGACCAAGAACGCTGTAGCCACCAGCGCGCTTGTAATTCCAATTACTCGCATTCTAAACAGGTAGCTACATGAGCTCGATCCCTGCAAAC
>CALGMJ010000065.1 GCA_937958875.1 uncultured Verrucomicrobiales bacterium
CGCATGAGCCAAGGGGCGTGAAATCGAGAACTCGCGATTTCTTTTTCAATGATGGGAACCGCAGATTCCCAATCGTCCGTCGTGAGTAAGGCATCAAGCCAGGAGTCTCGCAGGACGATGCTCTTTGTGAGTTTCCAGCCCTCTTTAAGAATGTTCGCTTTTTTTACCGGGTCTTGAACCAGATGGGCATGGAGCAGATGGGTGTGTTCGCTCTCAGGAGGAGATTTTTTTAAATGCGCAATCGCCAGCTCGGCGAAAGAGAGCTTCGCATAAACTTCCGCCATGAGAAGGTGGTCTGCCGGCTTTGGGGAGAGCTTCATCACTCCGAGGCTAAATCCCAGCGCCCCGCATAAATCTGCCGTATCCAGTGAAAGCCGTGTCAGCGCGCGTAGCGAGGGAAGATGCTTAGGGTCTCGTTTTAACGCCGATAGAAAATCACTCCGAGCATGATCGATCTCACGGAGCGCTCGGTATTCGATGGCCCTTTGGTGATAAAGCTCAGTGCTGGGAGACTGCCTGATTTTTTTCGAAAGCCTCAGAATGATCTCATTAATGTCTTCATGAGCATCAGATCGACTCACTACTGAGACCAGCAGCGAGACGATGAGGGCGAGACGATTCAGCGTCATCTTACTTCCCTCTCAGCAGAACAGGATGCAGCGTGAAATCCGAGGAATCGATATTGGCATTGTGACCTTCAATGGCGAGGGTATTGGCACCACCGATGTTGATGATTTTTTCAATCCCCTTGAGCGCGAAATACTGAAATTTTCCGTTCGCTTCATGCATGGTGAAGTCTTCCGCAGTGGCTCCTTGTTCGTGATCGACACCTACTCTCAGAACCTCATGGCCATTCAGGTAGGCGATAAATGCGTCATCGTAAGACACGCTGAGGCCAAGTGATTTTGGATCGACCTTAGGCCCAAGTTTAAAATCTTTGCGAATGTAGACCACTTTATACTTCCCTCTCATATCACTCAGGATGGTCGCGTCATCATTGTCTCCGTAGCCGAACCCTGCCGTTCCTATTTTCCAGCCTTTCATGTCATAGCTCGGCTTGGTCCAGTCATTGATTTTCCCTTCAGGGTGAGCCCCTGCGAAGTAGTTCCATTGCACTCCTTCTCTAATGACCTTGATGGCTTTTCTCGGAGCTTTTGGCGGAGCTTTTCTAACGACCTTCGTCCATGGCTCGGGCTGCCAGGGTTGGAAAATTGGGCTCTGCTCGACTGTTCCACGTTTTACGATGGCGAAGGTATCTCGTAATTCTCCGTGAAGATTGACCATTTGCCCCGTCAAGGTATCGCCATCGATAGAAATCAAAACGGAGCCATTTTCCACGATGATACGTTTCATCACCGGCATCGTGCCCTTGCGTGACACTCCCGTCCCACCATGGCCTACCACCGCCTGTACCGTGCCATTGTGTGGCGTGAGGCCCGCTGACTTCCGATAAGCTCCATCACCATTTGGGTCTCCATCGCCGTCATCTAGGATGACTCCATCCGCTGTAGTTGGTGTGCTGTAAGCCCCATCCATTAGCATCGAACGCTCATAAATATGAGAATGGCCCGTGAAAACGACGTCCACCCCGCCACTCTCAAGAATGGGCATGATATGCTCTCGCATTTCAATCAGATGCTTCTCCTTATCAGAATTATGGGAACCCATCGTATAAGGTGGGTGGTGGAAAAAAGCGACGAGGAACTCCGCCTTCGTCTTCTCTAAATCTGCTTTCAACCACCGCGCCATCGCCCCAGAAGGACGCCGATCCAGATCATGCGAATCGAGGCAGATGAAATGCACCCGCCCATAATCAAAGGAATAATAAGCCTCTTTCCCTGATGGTAAACCGCCCGCCTCCGCTTCGGTGGGGCAAATGTAAGCATCATAGTATGGTCCTACTCCAGTCTCACCCTTCGAAGTCCGGCCTTCATGATTTCCCATCGAGGCCCAGCACACCGTCTGACGCAGCGTCGGCTCATACATTTTAAAGAAGCGATTCGAAAACTCATCATCCGTTCCCGAGCCATACGCCATATCGCCGACGTGTAGATAAAGGTCCAGTTCCCGTTGTTGTTCCTTATTGAAAGCCACCATCGCCTCATGGACCTGTGCTTGCGCTCTTCCACCTGTCCCGGAATCGCCCACTACCCAGAAATAGACCGGAGCAGCTTCTCCGGGAATCGGATGTGTTTTCACTCGGTAGCTCGCATCTGCTGGCGTCAGCCGATTACCCTTCTTATCATAAATCGCATAGTAATAAGTCGTCCTAGGTTTCAGTCCTTCTAGCGTCGCTTCATACTGATGAATGCCGCTCGCCACACTTTTGTGCAGAGGGGCTGCTGAAGACTGATCAGAAGTGCGCTCAAGGATTTGGTGATCTCCCACCACGCGATGCAGCTTCTCCGGCGAAAGGCCAAAGCGCACCTGCCCAGGATTTTTCCCATGAGTCCGCCACACCAGCCGGGCTGAATCATGAGTCGTGAGCTGCACATATGGTGCACGTGCGAACGTTTCTGCAAAGCAGAGCTGAGGCAGAAGAAACAAGAGGATAAACAAATAGTGACGCATAGCAGAGAGATCAGTCGCAGATCGCTTATCTCGATACTGCTTCTAATGAGAAATTTTGCAAGTTTGACCAATTTGATTTTGGAAGCTAGAAATCAAAAAGAACTCTGAAATTCCAAAAGATGCCTCAACACCTACTCATCCTCTCCCTCGCTGTTCTCGGACTCACCTCATGTGGATTAGTCAATTCTGCCGCCCAGCTCCCATCAAGTGTCCTTCGGACTGTTGGGGTCCAGCTTACGGCCACAGAGAAAGTCACGGATGATTCTCAAGAAAATCAAAGCACAGAGAAGTCCTTGGCAAACAAGGGCGAGTTCATTCTCGTTAGCGAATAACTCGCAATTTTTTTCTTCTGGAACCTATCATTTAGCCCATCAATGGGTTTAACTTGAGCGTATTTTTAAAAAGTAAGCTCACTTACGAGGGATCAGGTAGCTCTCAGCGCGGCGTCCGATCTCTAAATGATGAAGGTGAATCCAAGAAGTATCAGCGGGTAGCAGCTCTGGGAAAAGTTGTGGCCATTCCACAAGTATCAGCCCTTTACGATCGATATAGTCGTCCCATCCTAAATCCAGCAGCTCGTGTTCATCGTTCACTCGGTAAAAATCAAAGTGAAAGACTTCCAGCTGCCCTCCTAGATACTCTTGAACCAGCGAGAATGTCGGGCTCGTAACTTCACCCTCATATCCTAGTGCACTCATCAGCCCTTGGCACAGAGTTGTTTTCCCCGCACCGAGGTCTCCTACAAGTGCGATCGTTTCACCAGCTTTCGCCGCCTTTCCAAGCTCATGCCCTAAGGCGACAGTGGCTTCTGAATCTGCGAGATCAATTGGGAAAAGATCACTCTTCACCCCCTCGGCATAATATCTAACCCACATGCTCGCAAGGTCTTGTCTAAGGTAAATTTTCCTTCTCTGGCAGAAACCCAAGTTTATTTTCAAAAAAACCTTGCTCATTCACGGCAGACGTGGTGAATTCCCGCCCCGCATCATGAGGCGTTCTCAGCGTGCGAATCCATAACTTTAGCCACCCAAACCATGGCCTACGCAATCTTTAAAACCGGCGGAAAGCAATACCGCGTCCAGGAAGGCGACACCATCAGCGTCGATAAGCTGCCCGTGTCCGCTGACGATGAGATCAACTTCAGCGAGGTCCTCCTCATTAATGATGGCTCTGCCACCAAGGTCGGCGCACCTGTCGTCGAAGGCGCTGGCGTCACTGCCAAAGTCATCGAGCAGCACCGCGGAAAAAAGGGTGTCGCATTCAAATTTAAGCGTCGTAAAGGTTTCCACAAAACCATCGGCTTCCGCCACCACCTTACCAAGCTTCAGATCACTGGGATCTCTGCTTAATTCACCTCTCTTACCCTAATTTAGACATGGCTCATAAAAAAGGACAGGGCTCCGTTAAGAACGGACGCGACTCACGCAGCAAGCGTCTCGGCGTTAAGAAATTTGGCGGTCAGACCGTCATTGCTGGAAACATCCTCATCCGCCAGCGCGGAACTAAATGGACTCCAGGCGCAAACGTAGGCATGGGCAAAGACCACACCCTCTTCGCCCTCACTGATGGTCAAGTCTTCTTCGACCGCAAAGGCCGCCGTATCAACGTCGCCCTCGCAGACTAATTACTTAGGAATCTTTCTCCTAAACTCTTTCCAAAAAGACGAACCGTAAAGGTTCGTCTTTTTTT
>CALGMJ010000066.1 GCA_937958875.1 uncultured Verrucomicrobiales bacterium
TGATCCTAAAAAGCCATGGCTGGAAGCCGTGGCTAGCGAGACCCTCTCATTTCTCTTCCGTCTCTTTTACGCCAAGGTGGTATCGGCAGGGGAGCTGACCCTGATTATGCTCATGTTCGGCTACCGAGATCCTGTTACACGGACACGCTTTATCCATACGAAGCAGTGGGGAGAATTTCTTGCCGATGGAAAATTACCGGCAGAATACGAGGTCGAGAGGTCGGGAGTTTTCCGCGTTTTCTGTTTTATTCAGCTCATTCTGGCTCTGCAGGTAGCATTAAATATTCCGGTGAAATTTCTCTCAAAGACAGCTGTCGGAGCGCTGCTCGGCAGTTATACTGTTTTTTGCGCAGTTTCGAATCGTCTCCGTGAGCTAATGATGAAGCCTTTTGGAATTTGGGTCTCAGCAAAACGGATGACCCGATCTCAATTGAGAAAAATTTGCGAGGCATGAGTGATCCGAATTTTAAGAAGCCGCGTGAAGAATGGGTGGTTATCCTGCTCATCGTCGTTGCCCTATGGGTTCCTCTTTATATCACGCTTGAGACAGTCGAGAGTGAACGGCCGCGAGTCGCGGTGCAGGAAAAGTCGATCTTTCGCTCCGTTCACATCCCCGAGAAGCAGGAGGAACAGGTGCAGCCGGGAAATCCTAGCCCGTACGGATACACTGCCAGTCTGGGGATTTGGCTTTTTCCATCCTTTTTACTTTGGTGGCATTTGAGACGCTTCTTAGAGCCATCGCGGCGTAAGCTTCTCTTTAAGAGTGTGCTCCTGACTACGGGAGTTCTCGGTTGTTTAGGGCTGTTGTTAGATATCTGTTTCGGGATCCTTTTTTTCACCTTTCCGAATCGGGATTCAATATTGGGAATCTGTCTCCCGGCCTTTACCTGGGGGCTCACGGATGAGGTGATCAGCTGGGATCTTGTTCCGATCGAGGAATTTGGATTCTACTTTTTTGGATCCTTCGCGATTATCATGATGTATGTCTGGACGAACGAATATTGGCTTTCGGCGTATAAGGTCTGTGATGATGAGTCTCGGCGGGGCGAGTTGGTTAGACGTTTTCGCTGGTCTATGCTTTACTGGCGTTCGCTCTGGATCGGACTGGGGATTGTGATTTTTGGTTTTATCTATCGAAATTTCTTTTCCAGTGCGGAGCCGGGGATTCCTGGGTATCTGATTTTTCTGACTACGATTGGGATTTTTCCCAGCTTATTACTCTATCACTTTGTGAAACGGCTCATTAATTTTCGCGCGATGAGTATCACTTTACTCATGACATTGCTGATTAGTATTTTCTATGAGGTCGTGCTCGGAGTGCCCTATCAATGGTGGGGCTTTAGAGAAGATCAGATGCTCGGGGTGCCTATTGCCGGATTTTCTGGAGTGCCGGTGGAAGAACCGATTCTTTGGATTGCGATTGTCTGGGCTAGTGTGATTTTTTTCGAAATGGCGCATACCATTTTATATGTCGGCTTTCAGGATTCTGGCCGGGCAGTGGTGACGGCTTTTCAGCAGAAGAAAGTCACCCCTGCTCCGGAAAAGGAGCCCGGAGAGCCCACAGACTAAAGATTGGGTAGATTCCAAGGAGTAGGCTGGAGAAAATGACTTCCTGACGCACGGCAGGTGAGTTGATTTCAAGCAGGACCGTGCCGATGAGAAGAGCCTTAAGGGCGATTGATCCACAGGCGTAAACCGTAGATAGTTGACGTGCCCAGCTGTTTTGCCGCAAGAGTCCGATCCCGCTGATCACGAGCATGGCGGCGAGAATGAGGATCACGGCAGTGATGATGTTTTTAGACAACGGTTCCAGCGCAGGGAGTCGAAAACGGATAAAAAAAGCGAGGCAGCCGCCAAAAAGATGAGTGGTGCCAAGGATCAGGGACCATGCGATGGGAGAGCGCTCCAAGTCTTGCTGACGAGGGTCAGTTTGAGGTGCCTGATAAGGATCATTGCTCATGATGCTTGAAAATACCGCGTGGGCTCGCTTTGATCCAGCCCTCATGAGCATGGATGACGCATTGGCCCAGTTAGTCGGTGGCACGGCAAAGGTTCTTTCTGAGAAAGAACTGGCAGAAAAATTAAAGGAAGGCCGCCCGCTGCGGATCAAGCTGGGGGTGGACCCGACGGCGCCAGATATCCATCTCGGACACACGGTGCCGCTTGAGAAACTACGTCAGTTTCAGCAGCTCGGTCATCAGGCTGTTTTGATTATCGGAGATTTCACCGCTACCGTAGGAGATCCTACTGGGAGAAGTTCTGCTCGTCCGCCGCTCACTCGTGAGGAAGTGCTGGCAAATGCGCAGACTTACACTGATCAGGCTTTTAAAATCCTTGATAAGAAGAAGACGGAAGTTGTTTTTAATGGCGAGTGGTTCCGGAGCATGACCTATGAGCAGGTTCTTAAGCTTAATGCCCGGGTGACCATGCAGCAGATGCTTCAACGCGAAGACTTTAAGGAACGCGTGGCGAAAGGGCAGGAAGTGCGACTTCACGAGGTCCAATACCCGATCATGCAGGGCTGGGATTCAGTCGAAGTACGGTCTGACGTGGAGATTGGTGGTACTGACCAACTTTTTAATATCCTCGTAGGGCGAGATCTTCAGAAAGAAGAAGGTATGCCACAACAGGTGGTCATGCTGATGCCTTTGCTCGAAGGGCTTGATGGCGTGAAAAAGATGTCCAAGAGCTCTCACAATTACGTAGGAGTTTCTGAGGTTCCGAATGAAATGTTTGGGAAGCTCATGAGCGTTAGTGATGAACTCATGGATCGCTATTACCTCCTCCTCCTCGGTGAAAAAAGAGATGAAGCGCTCCATCCGATGGAAGCCAAGAAGGAGCTCGCTCGCCGGATCGTGGCTCGTTACCACAGCGAAGAAGAAGGGAAAGCAGCTCGTGAGGATTGGGAAACTCGCTTCTCTAAGAGAGATCTCAACGCGGCAGATTTACCGGAGATTTCGTGCGCTGATTTAGAGGGAAAAACGGTCATCGAAGCCGTTTCCTACGTCTTCCAAGAGGCCTTTCAGATGAAGAAATCTAATGGCGAGCTTAGAAAGCAATTTATCACCACCGGAGCAGTTCAGCTCGATGGCGAAAAATTGACAGATCATCAGGCTGCTTTCTCAGGTGCCGCTGGCCAGGTCCTGCGGATGAGTAAAAAGCAGAGCGTCCGTCTGATCTAACTTAGTGTTCTCACAGAAAATCAGGCCAAGATATCTTTGATAATCTTGGCCGGCTTGACGCCAGTGAGTTTCTGATTCAGCCCTTGGAAGGGCATGGCCAGCTTGTGGTGATCAAAGCCTACTAGATCTAGCAAGGTAGCGTGGAAGTCACGGAGGTGGACCGGATTCCGAAGGACTTCGTATCCCATGGGATCAGTCTCTCCGTAAGTCATTCCTGGTTTTACACCTGCTCCAGCCATCCAGATGGTGAAGGCATTCGGATTATGATCGCGTCCTTGGAAGGCCATTTTCTGGCCGTTACGGTTCTCCTGCATTGGGGTCCGGCCAAATTCACCTCCCCAGACGACGAGAGTGTCATCCAGCATTCCTCGTTGTTTGAGGTCAGTCAAAAGAGCTGAGATTGGTTTGTCGATGGAGCGGCATTTATTGATGAAGCCGTGATTGAGTGCTTCGTTTTTTCCAGCTCCGTGGGAATCCCATCCCCAGTCATATAGCTGAATAAAGCGGACCCCATTTTCAGCAAGACGCCGTGCGAGGAGGCAGTTGTTAGCGAAGGATTCTTTACCGGGCTGAGTGCCATACATTTCGTGCACATTTTCTGGCTCATCATCGATGGTCATGACCTCAGGAACGGAAGTCTGCATCCGAAAGGCCATCTCATACTGAGCGATCCGAGTAATAGTTTCGGGGTCACCGAGTTCTTCGTAAGTCGATTGATTGAGCGCTTGTAAGGCGTCGAGTGAAGCACGCCGATCCTGGCGGCTGACACCATGAGGGTTTTTCGTATTTAAAACGGGGTCGCCGAATGAGCGACACTGGACTCCTTGATAGACAGACGGGAGAAAGCCGGAGCCCCATAGAGATTTTCCAACGCGGGGGACTCGGCCTCCAGAGAGAAGAACCATGAACCCTGGGAGGTTTTGGTTTTCTGTCCCTAGCCCCCAAGTGACCCAAGAGCCGATGGAAGGATAGCCCAGGCGCGCATTTCCAGTCTGAACCATCAGTTGGGCAGGCCCGTGGTTGAACTGATCTGTCACCATGGTCTTCACAAAGCACAGGTCATCAGCGTGCTTCGAAAGATGAGGGAGACGGTCAGAAATCCATGCCCCTGAATTCCCATGTCGCTTGAAGGGATACACGGGGCCAAGCATTTGAGGCGTCCCCTGAATGAAGGCGAATCGTTTTCCTTCTAAAAATTCCTGAGGGCAGTCCTTTCCATCAAATTTCTGTAATTCAGGCTTATAGTCAAAGAGTTCCAGCTGGGATGGAGCCCCGATCATATGTAAGTAAATGACACGCTTCACCTTTGGTGATAGCTGAGGCATCAACGGAGCTAAAGGTGCATTTGTATCGTGCTGAATGGAAAGAGGTTTTCCATACGCTGAGGAAGCCAATTGGTTAGCAAGCCACATTCCTCCGAGACCAGTCGTGCAGTCTTTTAAGAAATGGCGGCGGGTGATATTCTCCAAGTAGTTCATGGCGTCCTGAAAGAACGTAGTCAGTTTGACGACTATTGCAACTTTTTGGGATTTATCAAAAAGTTCGCCCATTAGAGAGCATCTCTGGGAAGTATGGGCGATTTTAGAGACTTTGCCTTTGAGATTCGAGCTTCCGTTGGTCGAGTTCGCCTGTGGCTCTGGCGTTCGTTTGGTTATCCTTTATCCGTGGCCTAGCAGTCTGTCGGACTTTAATCAAAGGAGAACCTTCAGATTTTGCTGAGGGTGCAGCTTAATGTTGAGGAATGATTTGATCGGCGCTGGCTTGTTCGGCTTTTTTGGCCGTCCGACACCTTTTTTGTGAGAGGAGCTGAGGTGGGTGCTCTGGTCTCGCTGT
>CALGMJ010000067.1 GCA_937958875.1 uncultured Verrucomicrobiales bacterium
ATCAATGACAGCGGCACGGAGGCCACCGTCACCCTTCAATTTAGAACACCTCATCTCGTGACTCAAAATGAGGTCATCCTCGCGCGAGGCCGCGTCATTCTCCCAGCAAAAGCGGAAGAGCTCCCTCTCCCACATGATCTACTGCCTATTCCAATTCCAGAACCTATCGTACTGACTTATGCCTTAGTTGATCTTGACCCTGGAAGCTATCTGGGTGTTTTCGAAATGAACGAATTCGCCTACGCCACAGAAGAATTCACCATCGAAGATTCGTCGCCCCCGATTCCTGCCGACGTCACCATGCGAATCGCTCAATATGATAATGGGCGCACCACAGCTCATGTTCGAATCATTTTTGAAACACCACATTTCGTCACTCAGGAGGAGCCCAGCAAAAATGGAAATCACCTTGTGCTGGAAGCAAATGCACGCCCTCTCATCGAGACAGGATTAGAAAATGAATTCATCCGTCCCTCACGTATCGTTGAGCTCGACTATGATCTCGGCCCGCTATCTGGAGGAGACTATCGGGCAACCTTTATCATGAATGGGCATCCATACGCCCGCACCACCTGGACCGAGTCTGAAATTGACTTTGATGCTGAAGTTGAAACAGAGATCTCTTCTGATCTAGCAGGCAACTGGACGGCCACCGTACGAGTCTCTTTCGAAGACAATCAAATCCGCATGGAGGGCCCCGGCACTCTTACTAGTGAAGGCCGACTTCACAGTGTCAGGACGACTGCCTTCGTGACCCAGACTGATGACCTACCTCCTGAGTTTTACGAATTCAGCTATGATCTCGGCCAACTCGAAGCAGGGCCGCATTTCTTTAAATTCTTCATCAACGACCGTCTCGAAGACCGCACCTTCTTCCGAGTCACCGACTTCCCAGCAGAAATCGATCTCGCCTTTGATACCTCTGGAAGCCCAGACACCGCTAAAGTCACGATCACATCTAACATTCACTACCGCATCACAGATCAAAGTATCAGAAGAGTAGGAAATCTAATTCTCCTCAAGGCTGATGCCGAAGTGCTCCCCACTACCATTGCCACCCTTCCTGAGCCGATCTGCCTGGACTACGATCTTGGCGACCTTAGACCGGGAAACTACGTCGGGGTGTTCATGCTGAATGGTGAACGTCGCGCCTTTGAAACATTCCGGGTCGAGCGAGACGGCTTTGAAGCTGAGGTCAAACTTGAGACGGAAACCACTTCGCTGGGAACCACTCTCACTGCTACCGTCGATATCGACGATCCATTTGTCATCGTGACAGATCCTGGAATGCCGAACATCGTTGGGAACCGGATCTCGATCAATGCGACCGCTGAACGCGTCGACTTTGTCCAAGAACCCTCAGGTGACGCACAAGAAGTCAGCTATGATCTCGGCCAACTCTCCCCTGGTCGCTACATTGTCGATTACCGCATCAACAATCGATTCGAAGCCCGTCTTAGTTTCGAGGTCGAACAAGAATGCAATCCCCTTCCCCATCTCGCATCCTTACGAATCAACGAAGAGAGAGAGCAATGGTTTAGCATTCTGAATCTCGCTCTTTTTGACGGACAGCAACTCATCGATTGGGGAACAGTGACTAGAAATGGGAACGCATTTGAAGTTTCCGTGAGAGTTGAGTGCGCTGACCATGAGAGCCCCGTTCCTGTTCAGGCTGGAGACATCGAAGGACTTCCTGAAGGCCTTACCCGTGATGAAGATGGAAAATTCCGTCTCGCAGAACTACCCATTGAACTAATCTCACATACTTATCAACTCGGTGAGTTAGAGTCGGGTGCCTATTCATTCTGTGTCAAATCACGTGGTCAAACTTTGGCTTGCAGACGCTTCCGAGTGGAAGACAACCCAGCCTCGTTCCGGTTCGATTCAGAAAACATCACCGAGCCTAAAGACAAACACGAGTTCACCATCAGCTACAATGACCGCGTATTCAATGATAGCGAAGTCCGAGCTGCAGCAGTCTGGATCACAGGCCCTGATGGCTATCGCGAAGAAGCAACACTAGAGAACGTCTTTGGCACTGCAGATGTCCCCATGACTGCGGCTAGCTTTACCTATAGCGTTAATGGACCCGATGGCAGCTGGGATCGCCCAGACAATGGTGGCTACCGCGCATTCATCGATGCCAGTGCCATCACTGGGTTAGAAGAGCCCTTCCTAGGTCGCTTCAGCTGTCGCATCTTACCACAGCCAAACCCCGGAGTAGACGTCACCTTTGGATTGCAAGCCGATGGAAATTGGCAAGCAACAGTCGTCATTCAGTCAGAAGACACCCAGCAGGTTGTCATCGAAAACCAAGGCCCTCTCGTACTTCACGGCCAGAGCTTTATTGCCCTTGCTACCCTTAGTATCCAACAAGTGCGTGGGCCAGTAGAACCGATCGCGATTACCTATGACCTAGGACAGTTACAGCCTGGCTACTACGCCTTCGCCTTTAAAAGTAATCTTGCGCATTGTGGAACCGGCAGCTTCACCGTCCCAGGGATCGAAACCACCCCACTCAACCGCTGGGCGACTCTTCTGGGGCTGGAAGAAAAAGAAGCACTTTCATCGTACTTCTTCGCTCTCCACCCAGAGTCCCGCTCCACTCCAGATCTTGAGGCTGAAATCATCGAAGATGAATTTGGCAAGAGCCACCTCGGCCTTCGCTTCCAGCGGCTCACCGGTGCTGAAGGCATTCAACAAAAAATCGAGGCTTCGATCATCCTCAATCAGTGGGAAGATGTGTCAGACCAGATCGATATCGTCGAACGAACCC
Organism: uncultured Verrucomicrobiales bacterium; assembly: GCA_937958875.1. Taxonomy (GTDB): domain Bacteria; phylum Verrucomicrobiota; class Verrucomicrobiia; order Verrucomicrobiales; family Akkermansiaceae; genus SW10. Next base: position 2,777 of record CALGMJ010000067.1, read on the forward strand.
TGAATGACGACGGCACGGAAGAATTACTGATTTGCCTGCGTCAAGCGATCGATGAAAGCCCCTACCGCTTCCTCCGCGTTCATCTGATAGAGGAGGATTAATCGCCCCGCAGGCACCCTAAAAGAAGCCATCGTCCCTCCGGTGCTGGGGCGATGGCTTTTTTATTCCACCACATCGCTCTTAAATTCAGTCATTTTATCAATGTCACCTTCTTGAAAGCTCTGAAATCTTCTCCAATAAATCAGCCTCTCTTAATTGCTGATTCTTCTTCAAAAAATTCTCTCTCGCATAAAATTCTGAACTCATTCCATGCAGGCAAAATGCGATCCCTATGATCCCGACTACTCGAAAGAGCCAGCTTGCCCTCAGTAGAACTAGACTAAAAACTGCGACACCGAAGGTGTAGCCCATAAAGA
>CALGMJ010000068.1 GCA_937958875.1 uncultured Verrucomicrobiales bacterium
ACATTTCCTTCACCCGAAACACCGGAGCTGATTTACTGCGGATAAAACAATGAAGCGGAACATCCCAGTGCATCGCATTCCAGAGAAAGGCTGAAGGAGGGAAGTCTTCCAGCTCTGAAAGCGCGACCAATAACTCTCGAATCCCAGCCTCACCATGCTGTCTCATAAGACGCTTTGCGATACGCTTATTCACAACTCCCTCGATGAAGGCAGCGATGGGATTCTGAAAAACCTCTTCAGCTTCTTCGAGAATGGCCCGCTGGTGCTCAGCCATAAGCGCCTGAAGCTCTTCGCGCTTAATCTCACCAGCCTCCCATCGGCGGACTAAGACTCTGGGGCTAGGAAATGGAGCTAACTTCACAGTCGTAGAACTTACATCACCCGCCCGCCTTGTCCACCTGCCAGAGCGGTGTTAGACCTCTTCCATGCAGGTTCAAAAAGTAAAATACGCCCTCTGGGCTGCAGATCATCTTCGTTGTATTAAATTCTATCAGGAAACCTTCGGAGCAGAGCTTTCATTCGAAATGGAAGTCTGGAGCGAGCTTACCCTCTGCGGTTCCACCATTGGCATTCATGGCGGTGGCGAAGGGAAACGCACTTGGACCGGACTTAGCTTTCAGTGTGACAATATCCTGGAAGGGATCGAACTCGTGAAAAAAAATGGAGGAGGCCTTGTCCGCGAACCTGAAGAGGAGGACGGTATGATCCATCTCGCCTTTTGCTTCGATACCGAAGGAAATGAAATTATGCTCACTCAAAAGAGAAGTTAGACAAATCCCCTTCCTTCTCCGCTTCTCCCAGTAAGTCATGCTCCCTCCATCCGTCCTTATCGTCGAAGATGAACAAGCCATCGCCGACACCCTTATTTACGCCCTCAAGACTGAGAACTTTGATGTTATCCATGTAGGCACTGCCCAGGAAGGGCTGGATCACTTTCAGGGAGAGGAGCCTAGCATCGCAGTGCTCGATATTGGGTTACCTGATTTTACCGGTTTTGATCTCTGCCGAAAAATCCGAGAATTTTCTAACGTCCCGATTCTTTTCCTCACTGCACGGGATTCAGAAATCGATCATGTCTTAGGACTTGAACTAGGAGCAGATGACTATGTCACCAAACCTTTTTCTCCCCGCACCGTGGTCGCCCGTATTCGAGCGATTCTCCGGCGTGGAGGAGATGGCCCGCCGACGACAGCACTCCTCAGTAACAAACCCCGAATCGCACCTGCGCCTCTTCTTCATCATGATGAAGATACGATGTCTATCAGCTGTATCGGAAGCCAGCTAGACCTCACGGCACATGAATATAAACTACTCGCGATTTTACTTTCGCAGCCGGGGCGAGTGTTCACCCGTGAACAGCTCCTGGAGCAAGCTTGGGAGGACCCTGGTTCGGCAATGGATCGAACCATCGACGCTCACATCAAATCCCTCCGGGCAAAACTTCGCGAACACTCTAAAACAGCTGCTGATACGATTCAGACCCGGCGAGGACTCGGCTATACCTTAGTTTTATAATACCGTGAGACTGCGTTTGACCAGAGTCACCCTCTTCTTTGTCGTGCTCATCATCGGGCTCGGCTTCTATCGCCTAGGCGACTATCTTCTGCAAGATACTGAGGCTCAGACTTTTCAAGTTACCGAGGAAATGATGGTCGATACCGCTCATATTCTCGCAGCTCTCATCCAGGCAGAAAGTGAAGACCTTTACGCAGTCCGAGATCTCTTTGAAGCAGCAAAAAAACGTTCCTTCGAAGCCCTCATTTACGATCACCTTAAGACCGAAGTAGGGATCAGCGCCTATGTCACCGACCATCAGGGCCTCGTCATTTATGACTCTGCCCATGAAGACTGGATCGGAGAAGATTTTAGCACAAAGCGTGAAGTCGCTCGCACACTCCGCGGCGAGTACGGCGCACGCTCGACACGGGAAGATGAAGCTGATGCTAACTCATCTATTATGTATGTCGGAGCTCCCATCATGGATCGGGATTCCATCGTGGGTTGCGTCACCGTCTATAAATCTCAAGCAGATGTCCGAAGCTTCATTGAATTCCGTGAAGACGCCATCGTCACCGCTATTATATATATCGGCATTGGTATCATTGTCCTGATCATCGCTGTTTTCCTTTGGCTTTTCCGGCCCGTGGGCCAACTGACCGAGTATGCTCGGGCCATTAGCCGTGGTGAACGCCGACCAAAGCCGGACGTAGGCTTAGGCCGTGAGGTCAATACTCTCGCGAACGCACTCTACGATATGCGTGAATCTCTCGAGGGGCGGAAATATGCAGATCAATACATTCAAACCCTCACTCACGAACTAAAATCACCACTCGCCGCCATCAAGGGAGCAGCCGAGCTCATCGATGACAAGATGGCTTCCTCAGATCGTGATCGCTTCCTGGAAAATATCCGCACTCAGACGGATCGATGCGAAAGAATGATCCGCCGACTCCTAGAGCTCTCCGCTGTCGAGATCCAATCGCACTTGGATAATCTCCCCATGGTCGATGTCGTAGCCACCTGCCAACATGCCGTTGATGACATGACTCCTCTGGCAGAGACTTCCGATATTAAAATCACCTCCAGCTACCCTGAAGCTCACACGATTCATGCCAATGAACGCCTTCTCCGCTCAGCTATTTCTCAGCTGTTAGAAAATGCCATCCAATTTTCCCCGGAGCGAGGCGTGGTCAATCTCGCCCTCATTGGCGAAGGTGAGTTCATCAAAATCTCGGTCACCGATGGCGGTCCTGGAATTCCTGACTTTGCTGCCGAGCGAGCTTTTGAGCGCTTCTATTCCTATCGTGAAAAAGTGCCAGCCAAGGGAAAGGGAAATGGCTTAGGCCTATCTTTTGTTAAAGAAGTCGCGGAGCTGCATCATGGCTCAGCTCATATCAAAAGTCGCTCCACCGGCGGCACCGTAGCATCCATGACACTACGCTGCGAAACTCCAGATCAAATTGAGGAGCCATAAAAAATAGCTCCTCATTTCTTAATACCCCATCAGGGGCTCAGCATGATTACGCATGCAGGACCATGATCGAATCAATGGCACGATCCTGATGGAGAATTTCCGTGAAAATCACCAAAGGTGTTCCTGGCTCGACATCGCGCTTACTCCTTAGAAGTTCGACAGCAGCGGTGACGGTATCCCTTGGTCTTTCAGCAAAAGCTATTTCAAAAGTGCGAACTCCCCGTGAAAGAGTCAGAGCTGCACAGACTTCACCCTTCGGAGCAAAGGCAAAAATAGAGGACTTTGGTCTCAGGAGGGCAGCCTGGTGAGCCGTCCGACCGGACTTAGTAAACACCATTAGTAAGGCTTTCGGGATCGAGTCAGCGAGATTAACGGCAGCCAGAATTGTCTTTTGCTTCTCCGTTTTTAAGGAAACTTCTTTACCATACCCCATTCCCCCTGAGCGCTCGATCCGGCGAGCCACCCGGTCCATGAGTTCGACACAACGGACAGGATATTTTCCAACCGTCGTCTCACCAGAAAGCATAATGGCATCAGCCTCTTCGTAGACAGCATTAGACACATCAGTCACCTCGGCCCGAGTGGGAGTCGGATTTTCGATCATAGATTCCAGCATGTGAGTCGCTACGATGACGCGCGTCCCCAGCTGGTGACAGCGTTTCACAATACGGCGCTGAATGATGGGAAGTTCCTCAACATAGACCTCAATCCCGAGATCACCGCGAGCGACCATAATGACATCTGATTCACGGATGATATCGTCAAGATGCTTCATTGCTTCCTGATCTTCTAATTTGGAAACGATCTGTGCGGTCCCACCTTCGTTTTTCAAAGCTGTGCGAAGCTCACGGACATGACCTGCATCACGGACAAATGAACCAGCGACGAAATCTGCATCACAGGCCGCAGCGACCTTAAGATCCGCGTGATCCTTCTCAGTGAGGGCCGGTAAATTTAGACGCACTCCAGGTAAGTTAATATGACGTCGTGATCCCATCGATCCTGCTGTAATCACGGAACAAACCATCCGGTCATGGCTAATCCGCTCTACCTTCATGAGCATCTCTCCATTATCGACGATGATCTCATTTCCCTCGGAGACATCCCCCATGATGCCATCATAGTTCACCGTGGTGGATTTCTCGAGTTCTGCTTCCGCCCCTTGCACTCGGAACTCTACGAGATCTCCTTTATCAAGAATCATCTTCTCAGAGAGATCTCCAGTCCGGATCGACGGCCCCTGAAGATCAAAAAGAACACCCACTTTTTTACCGACCTCATTAGAAATCTTACGAATTCGAGTCACCACATCGTGACACCAGTCATGCTGAGCATGGCTCATATTCAGACGAAAGACATCTGCCCCCGCGAGAATCATTTTTCTCAACATCTCCGCCGACTCAGTTGCCGGTCCTAACGTACAGATAATTCGTGTCTTGCGCACCATCGCCATAACCGAAGCATGCCACGCGCCAAGACCCGGCACCAACGGGAAAATCAAGACATTTTGAGCTCTAAATCGCTAAAAATGGTGGAAACATTGACAAGAATCCATCAGCACGCCCTCATCCAGCCATGTCAGACTTCACCCCAAAGGAACGCCACATCTCGCTCTGCCCCTGTAAGAGCAAGAAAAGTTACCAAGATTGCTGCCTTTCCTTTCATCAGGGGAAAAAGAAACCGCAGACCGCAGAGCAACTCATGCGCTCTCGCTACAGCGCTTTTTTCTTTCGTCTCGCAGAGTATCTCTACGAGACCCATCACCCAGATACGCGTGAAAAGAACCTTCTCCAGGAACTTGAACGCACCATTCATCATACCGATTGGAAATTTCTCACCGTTGTTTCAACCTCAAAAGGCGGAGAAGATGATAAACGGGGAAAAGTGGAATTCATCGCAAAATACTACTGGGATGGTCAGGAACAGGAAATCCACGAACATTCTCGCTTCAAGCGCTTCAAAGGAGCCTGGAAATACCTCGATGACCGTGGGTAAAGAATCCCCTTCTCTTGCATCCCTGCGCCTGCCGCCTAAGGTGCCGCCATGCAATCAATGACTGGCTTTGGCCGTGGCGAACATGCGACCGATCACTACCTCGTGCGAGTGGAAGTGGCCTCCGTAAATCGTAAACAAGCTGACATCGTTTTTAATCTTCCCCGCGAACTCGGTGAAATCGAAGCGACCCTGCGTAAAACTGTTCTTGGCCACGTCTCACGCGGCCGGGTCAACGTCTCCGTAAATCTCGAAGCAGCAAGTGACTCCTCAAGCGCGATTTCCTTCGACTCCTCTCAAGCGCTAGCTCTCGATCAAGCCTTCCATCAACTCTCCGACCTTCTCGATCGGAAAATCCGCCCTGAAGCCCAAGACTTCCTCCGCTCGCCCGGAATCTTTAATTTCCAAAATTCAGGGCATGATCCCAAGCTGGCTTTCGCAGCCATCGAACCAGCCCTTGAGGCCGCCCTTTCTAAGCTTGTCGAAATGCGAACTCGAGAAGGTGATGACCTCCAAAGTGACCTCCTCGCCCGCATTGATATCCTCGAAAAGGAAACGGCTGAAATCAGCGAAAAATCTCCCCAAGTAGTCACCCGCCAGCGCGAACTCCTCCACCAAAGACTTCGCGACGCAGAGATCGAACTCGACCTCAATGACGAGCGCCTCCTCAAGGAAATCGCCCTTTTTGCTGAACGCTGTGACATTTCAGAGGAAACCACCCGACTCGCATCCCACTTTGCAAAATTCCGTGAAACTCTCGTCCTCAACGAACCCATCGGGCGCTCGCTCGACTTCATGTGTCAGGAGCTGAACCGTGAGTTCAATACCATTGGCTCAAAAGCTAATGACTCCGGTATCGCCCAACACGTTGTAACCGCTAAAACCGAACTCGAAAAAATCAGAGAACAGGTGCAAAATATCGAATAACGCGTTTACTAACTCACATGCGCTTACCACTCCTTCTTCTTTTATCATTTCTAGGGCTCTCGATTGTCATATCCTGTAGCTCTTCTGGAGGAAGTTCTTCATCCTCAGGGCCAGCTCCTCACATCACAAAAGCGCTCATCCCCAAAGGCCAAGCAGGTCGTTGGCGCACCCGCTCCATGCGCCCGCGTTACATCACCATTCACTCAACTCAGAATTTCTCCAGAGGAGCAGATGCCCGAGCTCACGCCCGCCTGCTCCAGCGCGGCTCACTCAAATCAACCAAGAATTCGCTAGGATACCTTACCTGGCATTTCACCGTTGATGATAGCTCTATTTATCAGAGCCTCCCTACCAATGAGCAAGGTCAACACGCCGACTATGAAGGACGAGGAAATCGGTCCTCCATCGGCATCGAAATGTGTGAAAATCGAGGTAACTCTCGCGAAGCGACTCTCGACCGCACCGCCCGACTCGCTGCCCACCTCATGAGAAAGTACAATATTCCGCTCAGAAACATTGTCCCTCACCAACACTGGCGCCGTATTCGCCACGCCGATGGCCGTGACTTAGGACACAAAAACTGCCCCCACTTCCTCATGACTAACGGGAAACCGGGAGTAAAGTGGAACGCTTTCCTCCAGCGAGTGAAGCGGTATTTTTAGAATCAATAAGTTCAGCGCTTGCTCCGATCTTGATCCATAATTCTATAGATCTCTTATCAAAAAATGCGAACTGAAAATATTTACGCGCAAAAAATTTGCGAAGGTGGCGGCCAGTTAAAAATTGCTAAATGGCATAAGAGAAAAGGTTCTTTTGTAAAAAAAGGTGAAATAATTTTCACCCTCGAAAATTTTTTCGCCACCTGTGATTTTGAAGCTTACGATACAGGAACGTTGCATTATGGTAACGATGAGGGAGCTATTGTGTTACCTGGACAGAAAATCGGATCCGTGACCTGCATTTATCAGGATCCCACATTAGATCCATCGATATCTCATTCCACACTAGATTTATCGGCATCTCATTCTACATGGATCCAAAAGAATGAAGCCAAGATTACAGCTATTATCTTGACGGTCGCCAAGGTGGCTCTTGCCATATACTCAATATACTACATTAATAAATCGATAGAAATCTTCTGACCATCATGGGTATTCAAAACTACGCAAGAAGCTGAGTTGTAATTTTTCTATTGGATCGTTTTGAGGAAGATCTCAGAAACTCATTACTCCAAGGTTCACCAAAGTCATTTTGGTCACTGAAGGCTTAAAAAAATCGTCATTTAGAGGTCTTAAACCATTGACCTACAGGTCGAGTCCCGGAAAATTTAAATGCCCCTAAATGACCGTGATCTCATCT
>CALGMJ010000069.1 GCA_937958875.1 uncultured Verrucomicrobiales bacterium
GTTAAAGTAAATTCTGTTGTTTCATTGATGGTGACGATTCTACTGCCAACACCAAACTCGGTATCGCCAGTCACATCGCCAACTCCAGGACTGATTGAAAAGCTTCCATCTTTCGTGCCATCCCATGACAACTCGATCTGATCGCCAACGTTCACCTTATTAAATTCGGCAGTGAAGCTGTTAATCTCATGAGGATCTTCCAGAACATCGAGAGGAGGAATCCCATTATTCATCAATTCAGTGATCTCGGTATCCAGTAGGGCTCTTTTCCAAATTGCCACTTCATCAATGTCTCCTGTTAAGTGAGCCACATCCGAGCTCCGCACGACTGCGGCAATGGACGTGATATTCAAATCAATAGAATGCCCTTCATCAGTATCAGGAATGACTAAATCATCGAGGACCCCATCAACGTACAGTTGCCGAGTTGCTGAATCTGATCCGTCGTCTTTGAAAGTCTGAACATAAACGATATGGCGCCAATCTGCCCCATCGAGAGGCTGAGCTGTAGTCGTTACATGAGGAACACCTGTTTCACCACTTCGCCGGTAAAAAAAGTCCACTGAGTTGTCATCGGAAACGCCGTCACGAGTCCCTAACGTCCACAACGGAAATTGATCCATATTGCTCCCTTCCGAAAATATCCGTAGATCGTCTTGTCCACTGGAATCTGCCCTGACCCATAATGACACCGTATATGATTGGTGCTGAGCAGCTGGCAAATCATCGCCATCGGCATGGGTTCTCACCAGATGGGTTTTCCGGCTTGCCGTAAATCTCATAGCCCTACCCCGCTGACCGTCCTCAATCAGATCATTGGCGTCCATATTCCTTAGCTCAAAATCAAATCCGTTTTGTAAGTCAGGAGTCCTAGTTCCCTGAACCTCATTCAGAGGCCAATATGCTACCAGATCCTCTTTAAGAGATTCTCCCGTCTGACCCATCACTGTTGTTATGATGAGGGGCCAAGGTAATAAAAATTTAGCTGATCTGTTTTTTGTTTGTTTAGTATGCTTGCAACTAGCCATAATCGTATCTTAATGGTGTTAAGTAACTAACCTAGAAATTTTGAATCTTGAACGTCAAGGGAATAACCCACCACAACAGGGCACGCAGGGCCCCTACCCAAGGGGAGAAAACTTCTTCGAGGTAAGCTTCGTCGTAGCCACCGCGGAGCTGTTTCTTCGTGAGACTGCTCGGGGCTTGTCTGTAACGACTTCCTAGAGATCTACCACTCTCTGAGGTGAGAGGGCTTATGGTCGTGTCTAAGGGAAGAGAAACTCTGACTCTCAATTGGGGCAGACTTTCTACTACTATTCCACCCTTTCATTTCTGGCGAAACCCGCTTATCTCCCTCTCCACACCTGCTAGGCGGCCAGCCTAGAGGGATCATTTACCCGTTCTCCATGTCTGTCGAACTCACTCGCAATTTCTCCATCATCGCTCACATCGATCATGGCAAAACGACTCTGTCTGATCGTCTTCTCGAATACACCCAGACCGTCAGCCAACGTGAGGCTCAGGCCCAACATCTCGATGCCATGGACCTCGAGCGGGAAAAAGGAATCACCATTAAATCCCATCCCGTCACCATGTCCTATCAGGCGAACGATGGGAAAACCTATAAACTCAATCTGCTCGATACCCCAGGGCACGTTGATTTCTCTTACGAAGTCTCTCGCTCCCTCGCTGCCTGTGAAGGAGCCATCCTCATCATCGATGCCGCTCAGGGTGTGGAAGCGCAGACGATGGCTAACGTGAACCTCGCTCTCGAGCAGGATCTGGCCATTGTCCCGGTGCTAAATAAGATCGACCTACCCGCAGCAGATGTGGATAAGTGCCGCCAGCAGCTCGAAGATATTCTAGCAATTCCTGGTGAGCACGGCATTCCGGCTTCTGCGAAAATGGGCATCGGGATCGAAGATATCTTGGAAGCAGTGGTCAAGCTCGTCCCGCCTCCTCCAGAGAATCCCGATGGGCTTCTGAGAGCCTCCGTTTTCGACTCCCTGTATGATCCCTATCGTGGTGTCATCTCCTACGTCCGGGTCATGTCTGGAAAGGTGAAAAAAGGCGATAAGATCAAGCTTTTCCACACCCCGAATAACTACGAGATCAAGGAAGTAGGCCACTTCACGCCAAAGATGACGAAGACTGCCGAGCTCCAGACTGGAGACGTGGGCTATATCATTGCGAATATGAAGTCCTCTGCTGAGGTCAAGATTGGCGACACCATTACTCATCGAGAAAAGCCCTGCCTAGAGCCGCTTCCCGGATTTAAGGAAATTCGCCCTATGGTGTTCTCTGGCATCTACCCTGTCGATACCTCAGATTATGAGGCTCTCAAAGTCGCGATGGGGAAACTTCAGATCAACGATGCGGCCTTCTCCTTTTCTACTGAGAGCTCTACTGCGCTTGGCTTCGGCTTCCGTTGCGGCTTCCTCGGCCTTTTGCACATGGAGATTATCCAGGAGCGTCTGCGTCGCGAGTTCGACATGGATGTCATCTCCACCTACCCCAGCGTGATTTATGAAGTCACAAAAACGGATGGTGAAGAGCTCATCATTGATAATCCGACCTACCTGCCAGATCAGCAGGCCATCGAGGAAATCCGAGAGCCTATGGTGCGAATCTTCATCATGGTCCCGGGTGATTACATCGGAGACGTGATGCAGCTCATCATGGAGAAGCGTGGCGAGTTGGAAAATACCGAAACTATCGATGAATTCCGCGTCATGCTCACAGGAACTGTTCCTCTCGCTGATATTCTGGTCGACTTCAATGATCGCCTAAAATCCATGACCAAGGGCTACGGCTCCATGGACTATGAGCATGCTGGCTATCGCGCTGCAAAAATGGTTAAAATGGATATGCTCATCGCGGGTGAACCCGTGGAAGCATTCTCCACTATCGTCCATCGGGATAAGGCTCAAGGACGCGGTCGTGAACTTGCCGCTAAGCTTAAAGAGGTGATTCCTACCCAGATGTTTGTCGTCGCGATCCAGGCCGCTATCGGTGGCAATATTATCGCCCGGGAAAGCATCAGTGCGATGCGGAAAAACGTGACGGCAAAATGTTACGGCGGTGATATTTCTCGAAAGCGTAAGCTGCTCGAAAAGCAGAAGAAGGGTAAGGCGAAAATGAAAGCATTCGGTAAAGTGAACATCCCACAGGATGCCTTTATCAAGGTGCTCAAGAGCGGTGACTAAAGCGCAAAGGAACTGAGGTCGGAGCTTTCTTACTAGTGGAGCGCTTTTCTGAGCGGACACTTGTCGGCGGAAGGGAGCTTCTGCGGAGTGAATTGAAACACCTTCAAGACTGATCGCCAACATGTGCGCATGCATCCTCATAAAGACCGCACTTCTCTTGCGACTACTCGGATGCAGCTCTTTAGTTGATGCCAATGATCTAACGTCGTCTTCTCGATGCTAAAAACATCCCTGAGAGACCTATTAAAAGCGTAGAAGACGGTTCAGGCACAGGTTCAAAGGTAATAGAGTTAGCCGTCACTGTTCCCCATGGATAAGTTCCTACATCTAACTGTAAGTCGCTAAGAGTAATATTTGGTACGGTTACTTCTCCATTTAAACTTCCAGATGTAAAGCCATCCGGAACATAAAAAAAGCTGTTTGAATTAGAATCTACAAAAAAACCAAAGGAATCTGTATTTTGAGCTTGTGCAGACGTAAGCTCGACAGTTTGTTGACTAAAACTACCTGAGATAATCTGAGTCCCAAAGTCGAAATCATAAAGATCGTCACCATCACCAGCTACGATAAAGACCCCAGGCCGAATCACCGCAATTGAGTCGGACAGCACGTCACCTGAAGGCGTTAGGGAGGTCACATCTAATGTCCCGAACCATTCGGCAGTTAAGCCTGAGGGGCTATCAGAGAAAAAGACTGTCACAGCTCCGTGTGCAGCACTCCCTAAAAGAGAAAAGGCAGCGAGCATTCCGAATTTATACGATAACATAGAAAAAGGTGCAATTTTCATGGATCCCGCCAATAACAAAAAACGACCCGTCGTGAAATATAAAATGAAGTTTTTATTTCTCTGCAATAAATAAGGTATGCGTAAAACGCTTCGCCTTCGGGTAGGCCTTTGCCGGAATACTCTCAACATTTCTAAAAATCTTCCCCAATAGTTTCTCAAAAGGCTTATCACGGTTTGCCGACCAAAAAACGACCCGCCCTCCACTCTTCAAAGCCCCACGGATCGACTCCAATCCACGGCGTTCATAAAGTCGCGCATTCCCCTTCGCTACCAACGGATCAGGGCTATTATCGACATCTAACAAAATCGCAGAATATTGATTGCCTCCCGCCTCCCGGATTACCTGGTAGACATCTTTCATCTCAATCGTCACCCGTGGGTCATCGATCAATTTTCCATTCAAGTCAGCGAGAAATTGCCGATTCCAATCTACCACTTCTTTTAAAAGCTCCGCCACCACCACTTCATTTTCCTCCCCGGAAAGCTCCAAAACTTTCTTCAAGGTATAACCAAAGCCCAGCCCTCCAATGAGCACCTTCGCCTTCTTCCCCATGTCTCCGCACGCTAACTGCGCCATCTCCTGCTCAGAAGAAGACGCCGTAGAACCCATCAGAGAAACACCGCCAATCTTGAGAAAATACTCCCCATCATGCTCCTGCAGCACCAGTGGCGTGCCATCCTTTGTCTGACTCGTAGCGAGTGTCGTTGTTGGCTTCATCTTGATGACGACTTACTATCACTCCCTCGCAGCGACGAGCCTTTTTAAACCACTCGCCACATAACCACTGTCTTATTTCTCTGAAACGCTTAAGACAAAAACCACTTAACGACACGCTCGTTCGATAACACTTCACGCCTCAACATGAAAAGACGCATCCTAGCTTCCATCTTCTTTCTATCCCTATCCTCCCTCACTCACGCTCAGATCGTAGAGGACCCTGACTTCGACCCTCTGGGAAAAAATGCGATGCTTCCTCGTCTTATCCGAGTTCAGGTGGAGTTCATCGAAATGCCTCATACTGAGCTGACTAAGCTCACCAGCCAGCCACGAAGCGCCGCCAATGATACCGACCTCCGGAAAAAATGTGCGGAGCTGGTCAAGGCTGGCACCGCTCGTGTGTTCGAAACAATGACCGCAACCTTTAACCCAGGCATCAAAGTCAGCACTCATTCAGGCACAGAATTCACCTACCCCACGGAATACGAGCCCGCTTATCTGCCAGAAAATCAGTCTTCTGAGCCACAACAATCTCCCGTTCATCCTCCAACTCCGACGACATTTGATACCGCAACTCTTGGAAGTAGCCTCAACGTAGAAGCTTATATCGGAGAATATGATCAGATTGTCGTCATCAGTATAGCGGCAGAAATGAAGAGCTTGGTAGACTACTCAGACTGGGGAACCTGGAAGAGCCAAGACACGGAGGTTAGCGTGAAAATGCCTACCTTTTATGATGTCTCATTAAAGCTCGGAACAGTGGTCATCGCAGACCAAGCTCAAATCATCAGTGTCATCTCCCCGAAAGATTCAAATGGAGAAATAGACCGTACAAAAAAGCTCGTCGTATTTCTTCGAGCCGAAATCCTCACAGTCGGGCGCTAACCACTTATACTTAACCCCATGATCTCCTCTTTGGGCCATCGACTGATCTTTCTCGCATGTAGCTTACTCATCGCTTTCTCGACCAACGCAGGGGCAGTGCTGGGGCCTGAGCTCAGCGTCCGCACTGCGCGGGGAAAAATGGCCAAACTCGCCATCGAAGAAATCAAGGCCGACATCTCATTTCTCGCAGATATCGCCGAAACGAATCTTACGATCACCTTTCGAAACACTGAGGAACGAATGCTCGAGGGAGAATTTGCGCTCCCTCTACCTGAAGGAGCAACCGTCTCCAGCTATGCTCTCGATGTGAATGGAGCCATGCGTGAAGCCGTCGTGGTAGAAAAGGAACGTGCTCGCTTCGCCTACGAGTCTATCAAGCGTCAAATGATCGACCCCGGTTATGTTGAGCGAGAGGCTGGAAATATCTATCGGACTAAAATCTTCCCCATTCTCTCGAAGAGCACCAAAGCAGTCCGCATCGGCTACCGAGAACACCTTCGCTCAACAAAAGGGCAGTTATCTTACCGCCTCCCTTTGACTCTTTCCCGTTCTGCTGAGAAGACACGTTTCACGATCACTCAGAAAGATAGACAGAGGGTAATCATTCAGAATTCTGCTGGCCTTCCATTTCGAAAAGTAGATCAAAAATCATGGATCGCTCACTCCACCAAACATGTTTTTGACCAAGATTTAATTCTTACATTCCCCACCCCGGAGCGCCCTCGCCTTCTAACAACCGAAAAATTCTTCTACCTTTATCATCCTCATCCCCCATCTCCAGAAATCAAAAATGCCGCTCCGTCTCGCATCCACTTGATATGGGATTGCTCATTCTCAGGCCGTCTCCGTGATCACGAAAAAGAATTCACATTTTTAGACTACTATTTCGAAAGACTGAGAAATACCACCGTTGATCTCAGTCTGCTTCACTTCACTCAAGAAGAGAGCGGTACTTTCGAGATTAAAAACGGAGATTGGTCCTCACTCAAGAAGAGGCTTGAGGAGATTCATTATAATGGTGCCACAAACTTGAGCATCCTTCGTACGAAGGATGCTCCCACGATGCTCTTCACTGAAGGTCAGAGCCATTTCTCTCCCCATCTCATCACGTGGCCGGACGGTGTGACCCTCATCGATAGCCTGGGAACTTGCTCGACCGCTTGGAAATACCACTCGCGTCGCTACCTCGACTTGAGTGTCAGCACGGCGTCCCACGCTCACTCTTTCATGCAGACGCCTATCCCTGAGATAGAAAACTTCGGCGACATGAAAGCTAGCAAGTTCATGGTAACCCCTCCTAGCTCGCATGATCCCTCACTCAGACTATTCGGCGAGATCGAATCTCTCACTTCTTCATCCCCCATTCTCACCTTTAAGGGGACCTCTGCGCGTGATCAACTCACTATCGAAAAAATTTCTAGCCCAGAATCATCAGCTATTATTGAAACTGTCTGGGCTCAAAAAAAGCTTCAATTTCTGGAAGCTCGGAAAACATCTCATGAACAAATCGTCTCACACTGTCAGTCACACAGCTTAGTCAGCGATTATACTTCTCTCATCGTTTTAGATCGCTTTAAAGACTACCTCCGCTATCGAATCCCGCCTCCAGAAGAAGATCTCCGCAAACGCTACGAAACGGAGCTAGCCAAGAAATCGGACACTCCATTTAGAAAAATCGAACAAGCACTAAATTCACGTAAGTGGTGGCATCAAAAAGCATTTCCTTGGCATGAACATCAGCTCATCGGAAAACTGAGTCATGTCCACCAGTGGCTATCTGCGGTCAAACAAACTTTTGAACCTTCAGAAATCAGCCAACTTTCTCATGAAGCCATTCGCGAGTGGAAAAACGCCACCACTAAAGCTATTGAAAAACGGAAGCATCTAAAGACTCAATCACAATTCGAGAGCTGGCGACGAACTATCCAAGACCTAGCTAAGACACAACATTTCATCACACCACCGCCCACAGGAAACCTGGTTGAGAAGAAGTCCATCACAGTCTCTGTCCGAGGTCTTGTGAACACCGAAGGCAAGGTCAAAGGCCCAAAGGATTTCACGCTGAAACAAGCTCTTTCAAAAGCCGGCGGTTTCATTTTCCAGAATCAGCTTCATACCATCGCCCTCTATCGCGATGCCTCCAAAACACTTTACAATATTTATAGTAAGGAGTTTACAGACATTCCCCTCCTCTCAGGTGACATGATTGTCGCGGAAGCTCAACCTTCCTCGGACCATGATGGACGGGATCCATTTTCAGATACTCCCAGCCCTCCTACTGACCCACGAAACGAACCCGCGATTATCCCGCAATCGAAGCGCGCCCCTTTTCTAGACTCAGATCCATTCGCTGATGACGGAGGATCCAGCAAGCCGACGAAGATAGGACGAACACACAGTCTCGTCATTCAGGACTCACCATCTGATGAGAGACTCCAGAAGTTCAAGCAAGAGCTTATCGAGGGTCAAGACCCCCATCTCGCATACGCGAAGCTCACTCAGAACAAACGTTTCACCGCTTCATTTTATCATCAAATCTCGGACATACTGCGCCAGCACTCTCAACCAGAACTTGCTAGACGCGTTCTTTCCAATCTCATCGAAACAGAGAATGCCGGAATCACCAACTATCGTAAATTTGCCTTCATCCTCGCGCTACAGAAAGACTGGCAGACCGCATTCAGTGTCCTTCAGAGTATCGCAAGAGCCTTCCCTAACGAGCAGGCCCTGAAGCTAGATCTCGCCTGGATTCTTCAGCATCAAAATGCTGAACAGACAGAATCAAAAGAAGAAATCGAAAAACATTGGTTCGCCATAGCGAATGACGACCAAACCCAGTCGAGAAACTCGTTAGCCGAAATCATCACCGCGGATCTCGTAGCATCACCAACCGCAAGAAAACGACTTCCTCTAGCATTTCAAAATCAGCAGCTTGATCTTGATTTAAGGATCGTCGTCACTAGCGCCTCGACTGAAATTCCGAACCTAAAAATTACCGAGCCTACCGGCACTATTCTTCCAGAATTTCGCTGGACTAAAACTTCCCTCTGCGGAGGGAGATGTTTGCAGAACCTCGGTGTCACCGAATACGCGATCAAAGATGCCATCCCCGGCATATATGACTTCTCTTGTATCACTCGCGAAGATCAAGTTTTCCGTATCCAAATTTATCAAAACTGGGGACGCCCTGAACAGCATTACGAAGAGCGTATCGTAATAGTTTCTAAAAGTAAGGATTCACAAGGCATTCTTCGCCATGAGATCAGATTACCTGAAAACTGAAGCCTCGATAGAGCCGATTATCACACCACCCCAATGATAATCGCACTTCTGGAAAAATTGACTCTTCCCGAAAGGACAAAAGTCAGTCATCTCTTCGTTATTAACTTATGAGTGAATATGTCGTGGATCTCTCTGGGATTCGAAAAACTTATCGGGGCGGTGTCGAGGCGCTAAAGGGAATCGACCTTCAGGTCCCAGAAGGCTGTATCTATGGACTGCTGGGGCCAAACGGGGCCGGCAAGAGCACGATGGTGAAAATCCTAACCACTCTGATTAAAAAATCTGGCGGAACGGGCACGATGTTGGGACGGCCACTCGGTGATCGCACCGCTCTTCAGCAAGTGGGGCTCCTACCCGAGCATGCCCAATTTCCAGATTACCTCACCGGGCGCCAAGTCATCGAATTTACCGCCGGCCTCCAAAATGTGCCTACCGCTGAAACAAAACAACGTACCGATGAACTTCTAGATCTGGTGCAGATGACCGAGGCTCAGCAGCGTAAGATCAAAAGCTATTCAAAAGGAATGAAACAGCGGATCGGCATCGCACAGGCCCTCGTGAACGACCCGAAGATCGTCTTCCTAGATGAACCGACAGATGGAGTAGATCCCGCTGGGCGGCGTGACTTCCGCGTCCTCATGAAAAAGCTGCGGGAAGAAGGACGGACCATTTTTATCAATACTCACATTCTCTCCGAGCTCGAACCTATCGTCGATCGCGTTGCCATCATTTCTGAAGGTCAGCTTCGTGGTGAAGGAGTGCTCGACGATCTTAGAGCAAGCACCCCTGAATATTCCATCGAGTTTGAAGGCACCCTTTCTATCGAAGCGGCAAACGCAATGAAGGCGGAGGCCATCAAAGTTGAATCTGGGCTTATCACCGTCTCCACAAGTTATGCGACTGAAGTCCAGCCAGTCATTGATCAGCTCCGTCAGGAAAATCTCGTCATCGTAAAAATCGAACGACGCACGCAATCACTCGAGGATCTATTTATCGATCTCATCGATTCCACGAAAGCCGCCACTCCCCCGCCCATTCCCTCATGAAGCCTTATCTCACCATTCTGTTAGATTCCTTCCGCATGCTTAGGTCGAAGGCGATCTTTTGGGTCTCGCTCATTATCACTTTGCTGGTGGCAGTGCTCTACCTTTCACTCGGATTTGATGAAAAAGGAGTCACCTTATTTTTCGGACTGACGAGTTTTGAGACGGAACTCATTCGCAAAGGGACACCGAGCGCCGAGCGCCTCTATCTTGGAATCTTCACCAATTATATTGCCGAAATTTGGCTAGCCTGGATTGCCGTATTATTAGGTCTGATTTCCTGTGGCTCCCTATTCCCAAATGCGATGAAAGAGGGATCTGCAGGCATGCTACTGACGAAAAAACCTTCTCGCTTTGGGGTCTTTCTCGCCAAATTTGTCGGCAGCCTATTTTTTGTAGCCATTCAGGTAATTCTCTTCGTCTTAGTGGTCCTCATCGCACTTCGCTGGCGCGTCGGAGAATGGAATTTCTCGATCTTCTGGTATGTCCCTCTCGTTCTTCTTGTCTTCACCTATCTGTATTCCTTCATGGTTCTGATTGCGGTGAAAACGCGCTCCGTGATGACCGCATTAATATTAACCCTCGTTCTTTGGGGCATCTCCAGCATCGTTGGTAGTATTGAGGGATCTCTTTATCAATTCACCCAGACAGACACTTCTGTAGTAGAAATAAGCCCCTCCAAAGAGAACAACGAGTTCGAAGATCTAGAAGATTCGCAAGCGACAGACCGATGGTACACCCGTGTAAAGGCGATCTACGGATTCCTCCCAAAGACGGGCCGAACGATGGAAATTGCCGACCGGCTTCTCGTCGTGAATGGAAAGCGAGGATACAATCGAGGCAGTATGCTCGACATCATGATGGGGAACGTTTCTCAGGAAGAAAGTGCGATGGCCGAAGCTACAACACTAGCTGCTAATCGCCATTCCGTCAGTTACGCTATTGGCACCTCCTCCCTCTTCGCGCTCGTGATGCTGTCCCTTGCGGCCTGGCTTTTCTGTCGACGTGACTACTAAGGAATTACTAAGATGAAAACGATCACCGTTCCTGTTATAGAAAACCCAGACGGAGCTGCCTCCCGTTTTAATGATGAGAGCTATGCTCTGGAAGATTTCAACGGCATGTTTATCTCGACGAGGCAGGAAGCACTCAATTTTCGTCATCGCACGAGCGAACCGGGATACACGAGTGATTGGCATGTCGCCGGTGACCCAACTCTCATTCTCGTGAGACAAGGCACGCTAAGAATTGGTCTCCGAGATGGATCGTACTACGATTTTTCTGCCGGAGATCTATTCATCGCTAGAGATCACGTTCAGGGAGAATTCGCCCCGGCCATACATGGGCATACCGCAGAAGTCATCGGTCACGAGCCTCTTCTCGCACTGCATCTGAAACTTAGTCAGGTATAAAGCTCTCACGGACTTGATTCTTAGTTAAAAAGACCTCTGAGGAGATTGATGCTGCGGATGGTATTGCCTACGCGGTTGACGTTGTTGACTGTTTTATTCACGCCCTTAACCGTATTTCGAGCAGTGTTTCCAGCGCTGAGGTTCGGCTCGTTAACGGCCGGTTTGGCGGGGATCTTTACCTTAGCGGATTCGGTAGGAACTTCGATCGTTGTCCCAGAGGGGTTGCCGACTGTGCTGTTAGGAGTGCTGGTGCATGAGGTCAAAAAAAGAAGAATCGCACTGAAGGCTTGAAAAAATAATTTCATGGCAGACTGTTTAACGTGGAATGCTGACAACTCATTCAATTCAATAACAAATTCCACAACCATTCGGCAGGTCGATCAGGAAGGTCTTATCCGCTAGGTTTTCCTAGACGCTGACTATCGGAAGCGTGCAGAACCTTTTGAGATCGTCAACTTTTTGAAGACGATGAAGTCATTTACTCAGTCGGCTCAGTGAGGTGCTCAGCGATGGCTAAGATCGCTGGCACATCCTGAAATTGAGACACCAGTTCTTGTGCAGCATTGGTGATCTTCTTTGTCGTATGATTCCTTTTCGAATCCCCTTTGATCTCGGCGAGATAGTTTTTCGAAAAAGTGACTAATGCTTTGCGGCCCTCGAGATATCGTGCGTTTGTGGCTTCCTGTGACAGCTCTTCGTGCAGCTGCGTCACCTGGCCTTTCAAGCTGGATGGAATTTCACAGCGATTGAGAAGGTGGTCAGTCCAGAAATAAGCTTCGTGCGGTTTTTCGGACGCCTGTTTCTTCAAGTATTGCATCAGACGGGGCTCGAAAAGTTTCGCCTCCTGAAGATACTCACTCCGTTTTTCAAAGAGATGACGGGTGTAAAGCCAGAGAACCCCATCCTCTGCATACTCACGATCATTCAAGGTATGCCCTCGCGTATAAAGCCGATGCGTCGCCCGATCTCCGAGATCACGAGCGACTTCGGCTCCGCAATAACGATTAAAATCCTTCGCTCCCCCTGCGATATAGTAGAGACCATTCTTTGGTAATCTGATGCCATCAGGCACGTAAGCGAGAAAAGGCTGAGCTCCAAGACAGGGAATCTTCCCTGCATTCTCAAAGGCAGAAGCACCCCCACCTGAACTGCCACTGAAAAAGACGCGCTCCGGATCAATGGGCAAAGTCTCCCCGATATGTGCGAGACAGTTTTTGGTATGTTTTAAATTCGTCAGACCTCCTGGAGCTCTTCCGTTCTGAGCCTCAACGGAAACTGCCATCGCCACTCCAGTAAGATCTAAAGCACGAGTGAAGCGCTTAAATTTATTTGGATTTCCCGGACCCGCTCCTGTCCAAAAAAGGAGCGGAGCCTTTCCTCCTGGGGGCAAGGTCGCAGGAAGATAATAGAGGTAACTCGACTTCGGAGTCGCCTGTATGGGCCCGATCACTTCGCCCGCTGGCCGGGTCGGTTGGACCGGTTCTGCAAGCTCTTCAGCCTCTTCGGTAAAGTGATTCCGCAAAAATTCTTGGTCAGCCTGAGATAATTTCGAAAGAGGGATAAGCAGTGATCGTCCTTTATTCGTCTGAAAAGATACCTTGTCATCTTCTAAACTCGTAGCCACCGCCACGATTTTACTACCGACACTGGAAGTCCAGCTCCGCTCATCAGTCGGCTTCGCGGAGAGAAATGTAGGAAAGAGGAAAAAAATGAGAAGTAATCGCATCACAAAATCTAGATATACGATGACTTTAATTCCCTTATAATTATTAACAATCAATAAAAAAGAAGGCCCCAGACAGCGTATCAATGAATCATCGAAACAGGTCAAAATCTTTAAAACACAAGATCCAAGGCCTTTCTTCGATTTCGTAATTTTCGTGCCGTGTGATGAAATCTGATACTTCCGATGGGAATCCACAATCCGATTTGACTAAGCTGCAAGCCACTCGCATTTCTCTATTTCTGTGCTATCAATCAGGCAACTCGTTGCTTGTCATCCCATGAAGATTTTTTTCTTTCTTTCTGCGTTCACACTCTGCGCTTGGTCCA